>NYZG01000194.1 GCA_002687025.1 Candidatus Poribacteria bacterium | reverse complement strand
GGCTGGTCGCATCCGGCGCCTTCGACATGATCCAGGTCAACTACAGCCTGATGTACCAGAGCACGCACGACATGTTCGGGGACACCGGCCTCATCCCGGCGGCGGACGCGGAGGGCATGGGCGTGGTGCTAATGCGTTCGACGACCAGCGGAGTCTGCCAGCGCCTGATGCGCCGGAGCTTCCCCAAGGAGTTGGCGAACGTCGACCTGGACGCGTTCCTCCTCAACTACGCCCTGTCGAACCCTCTCGTGGACTGCGCGCTCATGAGCCTCGGGTCGGACGCCGACGCAACGTGGACGAACGCCGTCTCCGACGATGTGGACGGCCGTCTCGACCTGCGCGCGCTGCACCGGGGATAGCTCCGCCGGCCTCACCCGTTGGCGAAGATCATACGGTCACGATTCGCGCACGGCAGATCCACCCGCGCGCCGGTGATCCCACTCTCGATCGTCGCGAACCCGATCTCATTCACGGCGACCCAGTCCCCGCCGGAACAGTGCGGCGGCGGCCCGCCGTCAAGGCGCGCCGTGATCTGCTCGTACGCGATCTTGAACGGGCCCACGTTGCCGGGCAGTCCGAGCGTCGCGTTGTCGACGACGACGCCGTCCGCGTCCCGCAGCGTTGGCTGCAGGTAGAAACCGGCGCGTAGTTGTCCCTCGCTTCCGAGGACATCGACGGCGAAGGACGGAGCCTTGCCGTGGTTCCCCACATGGAAGCCCTCCACGCCGCTAGCGAAATCGATGGTCGACGCGACGGGCGCGGGCTCGGGCTCATAGCCGTCGGGCGCGTCGCCGCTGCTGCGTGTGGATGCCGACACGGCCGACGGGTCGTACCCCGCGAACTGGCAGATCATGTCCGTGCTGTGGATCGAGAATGACAGCACGCCCCCGCCACAGTACCCGATCACCGACTGCACTTCGCCGACCAGCCCGTCCTTCACCATGTCCTGGAGACGCAGAAGCGCCGGCGACCAGTGCCGCGTGTAGTCCACCACGATCGGGATGCCCCGATCGTTCGAGATCCGCGCCATTTCGTCCGTCTCGGCCAGAGAGCAGCCGGCGGGCTTCTCCAGGAAGATCGCCCCCAGGTCCGCCTCGAGGACGTTCTGCATCACCGCGAAATGGTGCGGGCCGCGCACGCACACGGCGACGATGTCCAACTCCTCGCTCTCGAGCATCTGCGTGTCGGTCTCGTAGTAGCTGATGGAGCCGTCTGGGAATGCCGGGCCCCACACCTCGGCGAATTCGTCGCGGCGTTCCTTCGACATGTCCGCCACGGCGACCAATTCGGTAGTGTCGCTATGTCGGATGCCCCCGACGTGGCAGTACGGATACGGGTCCTCGGGCTTCGAATACCGCGCCGCGATGGCGCCGAGACCGATCACTCCAACGCGATACATGCGCTTCTCCCCACGGTCAGGCCGCTGGCGCCGCCCGCGCGGCGTCCAGGATGTCGTCGAAGTTCGTGAGCGCCTCCGCCAGAAGGCCGGCCATGCCGTCCGCCGGGAACCGTGTCTCGTACACGAACGCTCCGCTGAACCCCACATCGGCCAGTGCGTTCGCGAACGCCGCCCAGTCTACCACGCCCCGGAACGGCAGCCAGTGACGCTCGTCGATGCCGTTGTAGTCCGACACGTGCAGCGTGATGAGCCGATCCGCAAGCGAACGCACGACGCCAGGTAGCAGCGACGGATACACGAGGTCGCCGCCGAGGCCGTCCAGCAACTCCCGTTCGCGCTCCGAATCCGCCCGCACGGCCGACATCCACGGCGGCGTAAGGTGGTTCGTATCGAGGCAGAACCCGGCCTGCTCAGGGGGAATGCCATCCAGCAGGCTCCGCAGCCCCTCGGGCGTGTTCCCAAGGCACGTCCGCGGGAGCAACTCCACGGCGACGCGCAGACCCGCGTCGCCAGCGCGCGCGGCGAGGCCCAACAGGCTGCCACGCGCCAGCTCTTCACGCGTGTCACGGTCGTCCGGCGCGATGGGCTCCATGCTCCCGTGGACCACGACGATGTCCGCGCCGATCCCCGCCGCGTACCGGATCGACGCCTCGACGACCGCGATGCCGGTGGCGCGCACGTCCGCGTCCTCGGAGGAGATGTCTACCGGCGCGCCAAACGGCGCGTGCACCGTGTTGATGTTGACCCCGCCATCGTCGAGCGAGGCCCGCAGCTTCGCTTGCCAGCCGGCGTCGTCACACGGCGGCCGGTACGTGACCTCGACGTGCCCCATGTTGCTGCCAGCCACCGCGGCGAGCATCTCGTCCTCCGCTGGGCCGGGCGCCAGTGGAACGGACGCGCCCGGTCTGAACAGGTACTCGCGCAACGCGCTGCTCCTCGTTGTCGGTTGCTGGGGGACGGATCAGTCTGAGTCGTCGATCCAGTATCGGCCGTATTCGGGCAGGAACGTAAGCGAGAGCATGTCGGTCATGCGGTCGAGGAACAGCACGCCGTCGAGGTGGTCGATTTCGTGTTGCATGATGCGCGCCGTGAAGCCACTCACCGAGAGCGCCTGGTCCCTGCCCTTGCGATCCCTCGACTCGACGACGATCTGCGACGCGCGAACCACGCGGCCCCGGATGTCAGGGATGCTCAGGCAGCCTTCCCAGTCCTCGTCGGTGGCCTCGGAGGCCTCCGTGATGACCGGATTCACCAGGACCAGTATCCCGTCCTCGGGATCCTCGCCGGCGCTACGGTCGACGAGGATGATGCGTCTGCTCTCGTGGACCTGCGGCCCGGCCAACCCCACGCCCCGGTATTCGACCAGCGTCTCGATCATGTCGTCGATGAGTTGCTGCACGGGCAACGACTTCAGATCGCGACTCGTGACCGGCTCCGCCTCGTGCCGCAGAACCGGGTTGCCCATGTTCGCCACCTTCAGGATCGCCATCTGTCCCCCACACCTGTCCTCGCGCGTCGTCACGCCGTCCAATCGGTCGAGCTGCGCGGGCCGTACGCTATCGCGACACGCGCTGCACGCGCAGGTCGTGCGACCCGTCCGCGCGCGCCATCTCGTAGTAGTAGAGCCAGCCAGAGCCGTCAGCGACAACGTCCACGTACCGCACCGACTCCGTCCCATGGGGCGACACGACCCATGGGCCTTCGGGCGTCAGGCGTCGCCATGTTCGCAGGTCGTAACTCGTCGCCAAGCCGCAACGCTCTTCGTAGTTCCCGCCGACATCGCGCGACCCGTCGTAGAGGCCGACGAACACCGGCGGCGTCCAGGCGATCGTCCCCAGCCGCGCCGCGTACTGGTCCCAGCCCTCGTCGGGCGGCGTCAGGATGTCGCCCTCCCACGTCCACGCATAGCCGTCGTGGCTCGTCGCGAGGCCGCTGTGCGACTTGGTGATGCCGGTGTTGTAGACGTCCCCGGTGCCGTGCATGTTGCCGCCCACGGTCCTCCGCGAGGGCCTCGGCGCGTAGCTCAGCAGCATCACATACTGCCCGCCGATGCGGTACACGTTCGGATCCTTCACGCCCTCGCCCTGGATGTCGTACGCCGTCAGCACGGGGAGCGCGGACGAGGCGTCGAGCGACGATGGGTCGTCCGCGGTAAGCACGTCCGTTCGCCACTTCCGGTCGGCGGGATCGACGCAGCTGATCGCGTAGTGGAACTTCCCGTCGTCCGTGCGATACACGCAGCAGCGCTCGATGGATTCGGTTCCGAGCGCGTCCTTGTGGAGCGTGTAGATGTCCTCGAACGTCACGCCGTCGTCGCTGACGGCGATCCGGTTCTCGACGCCGCGATCTGGACGCGGCCGCCGGATGCGGTAGGACATGTAATATCGGCCGTCTGCCGGGTCGTGGTAGACTGTAGGCGCCCCGACCCAGTATCCCGCGCCAGACCCGTCGGGCTCCCGGACCACCGTACCTACTTCGGGGTCGAAGGTCGGCAACCCGCCCCACACCTTGCCGCAGAGCTCTCGGACCACGCGTGCCTCCCACGGTTTCGCCGGCTGATGCGCCCTACGCCGGACGTCAAGCAATTCTAGCGGATGCGCGGGCCAATATCACGCCCGGTTGACATGCCGTCGAACGGGGGCTACTGAGCCCGACAGAGACCGGACAGGCCGGCACAGCACGGCCGCGCCGACCCAGGCGCGGCGAGCCCTTTGGGAGTGCATCATGCGAAGCCGATGGTTAGGGACGGCTATGGCAGCTCTGGTGGCGGGCCTCCTCATGGCGCCTGACGGGAGCGCCCAGCGGGACCTCGTCTACGAGGCTCGGCAGGTGAGCAACCTCAAGATCGATGGCGTCTTCAACGAGTGGTTCGACGCCGACGTGATCGTCTTCGACCAGCTCAAGGATGTCGGCGCGGAACTCCCCGACGCCGACGACTTCACCGGCACGGCGATGATCGGGTGGAATGAGAACGACCCGGGCCGCGTCTACTTCGCGGTGGACATCACCGACGACGAGCTCCAGGACATCCACCCGCCGGGCGACGCCTGGTGGGAAGACGACAGCATGGAGTTCATGTTCGATGTCGAGAACTCCATGGTCCGCGGCGGGCTGCAGCAGTTCACCCTTGGAGCCAACGGCAAGGACATGTCCGCCGAAGCGACCATGGACAACACCGAGTGGATTCTGGTCAACGACGGCGACCGCTACATCTACGAGGTCGCCATACACATTGCCCAGACCGCCGTGGGCGCCGACTTCCACGCCGAGGATGGGCTGCTCGTGGGTCACGCCATCCACGCCAACGAATGCGAGGGAGGCTCTCGCACCCATCAGATCGGCTGGACGCCTGGCGGCGCCTGGGACGCACTGGCGTATGGCGATCTCGTGTTCAGCGAGGAGGCCTTGGGCGTAGATCCCCGGGCCAAGCTGGCCACGACGTGGGCAGCGATGAAGCGTCCGTAGCGATCGACTCCTTGCGTCGGCGATCGGTCCGCGTGAACATGCACGCGCGCAACTTCGCGCTGTTCTTGCCGACACGAGGAGGAGACGACACCATGCAACGCGTGTGCCTGACGGCCCTCGCCACGCTCATGACAATCAGCGCCACCAGCGCGGCTGCCGGCGAGACCGACGCGGTCAGCGCAGCGGCCGACGCCCTCATGGCCGCATGGAACGCCAACAGCCCAGACGTCCTGCGCCACTTCCATCCAGACGCGTCCGGCTATGGTGGCGACGGAGGCGTGCTCGGCACGATCGACGCCGCGGCCGTGGAGGAACTCGTCGCGGCCGGTTATGACGTCAGCCTACGCCTCAACCAGCAGCACGTGCGGGTCCTCGGTGATGTCGCCGTGAGCGTCGGCTACATGTCCGGCACGATCTCCGTGCCGGGAGCGCCGACTCAACAGGGGACATGGCGCACGACCGCCGTGTGGACTCGACTCGAGGACGCGTGGAAGCTGCTACACTGGCACCACTCGCCGCTGGTCAGCGAAGTGCGATCCGTCGAGCGCGGACCGGCGCGTCGCGACGACCGCGAGCGCATGGACGGTCCCCGTGAACGCCGCAGGCCCGACCGCGACATGGGCCGACAGGACGGCGAGCGGGACAGGCCCGGCGCCGCCATGCTAGTCCGACACAGCGTCGAGAACTTCGACCACTGGACCGAGGTCTACCGCGAGCACGAGCGGACACGCGCCGAGTACGGCTCGTTGGGCTCGCACGTCTATCGCAGCGCCGACGACGCGAACGACATCGTCGTCGCGGTACAGTGGCGAGGCCTGGAGGGAGCCCTAGCATTCGGCGCATCGGACGCGCTGCATGCGGCCATGGCCGAGGCAGGCGTGGTCGGCGAGCCGCAGGCGTGGGTGTTCGACACCGAGCACGTCCGGCCGGTCGTCGATCGAGAGGGCGCGAACATCGGGGGCCCGTCCGATTTCAGCCTGTTCGTGCGGCACAAAGTCGAGAATCTGGAGCGGTGGATGGGCGCCTTCAACGAGCACGGCCACATGCGCGCCGAGGCTGGCTCGCTGGGTGGATTCGTTCTGTTCCACCCTCACGAGCAGGACGATGTGATCGGCTTCCTCGGCTGGGAGAGCATCGACGCTGCCAGAGAATTCGTGGGCTCCCCAGACCTGAAAGCGGCGATGGAAGCCTCCGGCGTCATCGACGAGCCGGACATCCTGTTCCTCACGCACGCCTACTCGACCGAGCGATAGACGAACGCCGTTCGTGATGCGGGGCCGTTTCGCTCGGCTCCGCGCCACGCGCGCGCTACTGCGTCACCGACCCGGTGGCGGCCCATTCGCTGCCGCGGATCAGCAGGCGCTGGAATTCTGCGCTTTCGAACGTGTCCATGCCGCCGCCGGCCCACACATGGCCGAGGATATCGTGGAATATGCGCCCCTCGCCGTATTTCCTCACGATCACCATCGGTTCGATGTCGCCGGTACCGCCCGTCGCGGGGTCTGAGTAGGACGCCGCCAGCGTTCGGTACGGCGCGCCGTGCATGTGGACCATGCGGTGGTAAAGCTCGTCGGGGTGGCCGAGCATGTCGGGCAGGCCGCGCGTTACCGGATGCGCCTTGTCGAGCATCTTCACCGTGAATTCGTGGTAGCTGCCGTGACCGGTGCCCTCGCGCCAGAGGAGGGCGCAGAGCTCCTCGTATTCCACCCAGCCCGGGAAGCCGTTGTCCGCCGCGTGGAGGATCGTGACGCCCGTCCCGCCACGCACGGTCTCGATGAAGTTCGTCTTGGCGAGCTCCGACCAATGCGGCCCGTTGTAGTCCACGAAATACAGATCGTAGGTGTCCAGCTTAGCGCGATCCTGGAGCGCCTCGTCCGGGTTCTCCGTCAGATCGACCTGGAAATCACCCGTTGCCTCCAGGAGCTCCTTGCAGAACGGCGCGGAACGCGCCCAATCGTGGTTGTTCGCGCCGGTCAGCAGCAGCGTCTTAATCACGGATTGATCCTTCCCTGTTTGTGCTCGCGCAGTCTACCATGCCGTGTATTCCTCGTTGAAACCCACCCACGCAGAGGGGTACGCCATGGCTAGCGCCGCCGGTGTCATCGCCCAGACTGAGAACGCCTTCTTTCCGGTCTTCACGAGGCATGATGTGGTCGTCGACCGGGCCGACGGCTGGCGAGTATGGGACACCGACGGCCGCGAGTACCTGGACCTGACGTCCGGGTGGGGCGTGACGTGTCTAGGTCACTGCCACCCGGCGTTGGTCGACGGCATCTCGCGCCAGTTGCGTCGGTGCCTACAGGCTCCCAACTGCAACCTGTCCTACACGCCCATACAGGCCGAAGCCGTGGATCGCCTCGTGAAGGCGGCGCCCACGGGTCTGACGCGCGCGTTCCTCACGAACTCGGGCGCGGAGGCCACCGAAGGCGCCATCAAGCTGGTGCGGCGCGCGACGGGGAAGACCGGCATCATCGCCACGCACGGCGGGTTCCACGGGAGGACGCTCGGAGCCGCATCGATCACGAGCGGCGAGGGGTATCGCGTGCCGTTCGGGCCGCTCGTGCCGGGGGCGAGTTTCGTGGCGTTCGGAGACGCCGGCGCGGCGGAGGCGGCCATCGGCGACGACACTGGCGGCCTCATCGTCGAGCCCGTGCAGGGCGAGGGTGGCGTGAACGTCCCACCCGACGGCTACCTGAGGGCGCTACGGGAGATCGCCGACCGTCGCGGTGTGTTGCTCATCCTCGACGAAATCCAGACGGGCATTGGGCGCACGGGGACCATGTTCGCCTGCGAGCGCGAGGCCGTCACGCCCGACATCATGCTCCTGGGCAAGTGCTTGGGCGGCGGATTCCCGGTGGGGGCGATCCTCGTCACGGACGGCGTATCGAGCACGATCCAGAAGGGCGACCACGGCGGGACGTACGCCGGGAGCCCGCTGGCCTCGGCTGCGGTTGTCGCCGTGCTATCGGAGCTAGAGGACGGAGCGGTGCTGGCGAACTGCCTCGCCATGGGCGAACTCGCCAGCGATCGGCTGGTGGCGCTTCGGCGTGACGCGCCTGCGAAGATCGTCGACATCAGAGGCGCCGGCCTGCTGCTGGGGTGCGAGCTAGTGTCGCCCGAGTTGGCGTCGGACGTCGCGGCGCGATGCCTGGAGGCCGGTGTGTTGGTCAACGTGGCGCAGCAGCGAATCCTACGGCTGTTCCCATGCCTCAACATCGACCCGCGGGCCCTGACGCGGGGCTTGGATGTGATCGGCGAGGCCGTGCGGGCCGCGTGAACCGTGCCGGCGCGGCCGCGACACACGCCCCGAGCTCTAGACTCCGCGGCTGTGACCGTGTGCGGCCCCCGAGGCCCGTCTACCCGCGGGGCTCCGGCGAGTCGTCGGGGTCATCATGGGCCGGGAGGTCTACCCAGAACGTCGTGCCGTGCCCTAGCTGAGAGTTCAGGCCGATGGCGCCGCCGAGCCGCTCGACAATGGCCTTCGAGATGCTCAACCCGAGTCCGACGCCCCCGCGCTCGCGAGTGGTGGAGGAGTCGACGCGAAAGAACCTGTCGAACACGCGGTCCAGCGCGTCGGCGGGTATGCCCGCGCCCTCGTCGACAACGGACACGCGGGCGCGGCTGTCGTGTCGCGCGACGATGACCCGAACGCGGCCGCCGTCGTGCGAATACTTCGCCGCGTTCGAGAGCAGGTTCGACAGCACTTGAATGAACCGCCCGCGGTCCACCGAGACGATCGCGCGGTGTGCGCCGCCGGCCACTGTCAGCGTGACGCCGAACTGGCCCGCGTAGGCCTGGTTCGCCTCGACGGCTTCGGCCACGATCTCTGTCAGCTCGTGGCGCCGCACATCGTCCGTGAGTGTCCCAGACTCGATCCTGCTCAGGTCAAGCACATCGTCGATGAGGGCGACCAGACGTTCGCCGTTGCGGCGGCCGACCTCGATGAGCTCGCGGGCCTTGTCGGACATCTCGCCCAGGATGCCCATCGCCAGCATGTCGAGCGTGCTGACGACGGCCGTGAGTGGCGTGCGCAACTCGTGACTGAGCGTCGCGATGAATTCGTCCTTCATCCGCTCGAGGTTGCGCCGTTCCGTAATATCCTGCGCTACACACACCACGCCCTGGGTCGTCCCCGCGCCCCTGCGTATCGGCGAGCTGGACAGCGAGACAGGCACGGTCTGCCCGGAGGCCGACCGGTAGGCCGTCTCTAAGGCGCGCACCTCGGCTGGCGAACCATCGCTGCCGCTGCCGCCGAAGAGCGCCGTGTCGGCGTCAGGCGCAACATCGCGCATCGACGCGCCGACGAGCTCGGGCGCGTCGTATCCCAGCATGGCGCACGTGGCTTGGTTCACGGTCTCAATCGCCCCGTCCGGGCCGGTAACGATGAGCGAGTCGCCCATGGAGGCGATGATGCTGTCGAGGAAGGACCTCGATACAGTCGTGGTCCTGAGCTCGCGCATCATGCGCTCGAAGGACGAGGCGAGGACGGCGACCTCGTCGGTACCCAAGCTCGGGATGTCCATCGGCCGGTCGAAGTCGCCCTGCCCAACATCGCCCGTGAGAGCGACCAACGCGCGGATTGGCCGCGTGATGCGCCGCCCGACGTAGAGCAGGAGTAGGAGCAGCCCGATGGACGCCGCGACGCTGATGGCGAGCGCCTGCTTCGACTGGCGCCGCACGCGAGCGGCGGCCTCGCCGAGCGCCGACGTCATCTGCTGTTCGTAGTGCGCCACAAGCGAATCCAGGTCGGCCTCAATGCTCTGCCTGAGCGCGAAGACGCCCTGGCCCCGCTGCTCGATTTCGCCGGCCATCTCGCTGTCCAGGTCCGCTTCACTGAGGAGGTACGTGGCCAGTCCGGTCGCGTCCGCGTAGTAGCGGATGAAGTCAGACCGCACGCGCAACACCGTTGGCCGGGACGAGGGCCCGGCGTCGGCGAGCAGTACATCCACGAAGCTGGCGAAGGTCGGCCGCGCCTGACCCGCGCGCTCCAGCAGGCTCGGCTCGCCCGTGACGGCCGCGTCCTCGATCAGCCGCGCCATCTCCGCGAAGCGCGCCTGTGCGCGAATCGCGTTCGTGAGCTGTGGGTACGCGCGACTCTCGACGAGCTCAACGTCGGCCCCGACCCGCCGCGACGTGGCGAAGTTCAGGACGGTGACGGCGCCCATGGCGACGACAAACGCGGCGAGTAGCAGGCCGAACTTGCCGCGGAGTGTCAGGGCTGGCAAGGCGTCACTCCATCTCGTCGCGCGTCGGCGCCTGCGCGGGCTCTGCCGGGACTTCCTCGGAGATCGTGAGGGGTTTCGTGCCGTCGGTCTCTACGTAGTCGTCCGCCCTGATAACCGCGACGGCGCCGCTGTGGTCCTTCACAAACTCGATCACCTGTTCGGACGAGCGGAAGGTCTTGGGGCCGGAACCCCTTCCGGCGAAGAGGCGCTTCCTCCAGTAGGCCCGGAACTGTCGCACCGTGCGCCCGACGACCGCCTCGATGAACTCTCGTGTAGCCTCGTCGCGGTCGCGCAGCATGGCCGGTGCTATCCGCGTGTCGTCCTCCCAGAGCGTCCTCTTGCCAAGGAACGCCTCCGCGAGATCATCGCACGACATCTCCTGTACGTCGGTGGCGGCGTTGACGATGAGCAGGTACGTGGGCTCGCGGCCCCCGGCCTCGGGCTCCCCCCGGGCGGAGGAGCCGGCCAGGCACAGAAAGCACAGCAGAACCAGGCAGCCGACGGTCCGGTCAGAACCCGACGACGACCGCCGCTTTGATCTCATTGTAGTCACGTCCAGGGTACGCGCCGAGGGAGCTTGCGCTGCTTCCCCCGACGTGGTCGTTCTCGACCTTGACGAAGAGATGGTCCGAGGCGGCCACGTTCATGCCCGTTACGAGCTCGTAGCCGGCGTCGGCGTCGGCGTCGAGGTTGGGGTCGACGCGCCCGACGCGGGCGAAGGCCGTGACGCCGTATCCGCAGTAGTACGACGGCTGCACAAACCACCCAACCTGCGTTACCGAACCACTGCCGACGCGATCCGTGGAGCCGACGACCGCCTCGCCGATCACCCGCACGCGATCCCGCTGGAGCTCGAATTCGGTCCCCACGCTTGTCAGCGATTCCACCTCTGGAGAGCCCGGCCGATCGCGGTAGAACGAAACGCCCACCAGCGCCGTGGGCGACAGTTCGCCTCTCAGGCGTGCGGCCAGGGCCTTGGCGACGTTGTCGTCCTCTTCGAACGGGTTGCCGGAGCCTGTCTCGCCGTTGGCGATCATCACGTCGTAGTCGATCGCGGCACCGCCGACACGAGCGTCTCCCCGCAACGCGATGCCCACCGCCCAGCGGGGAAAGAAGCGAGATGCCTCCGCTACGATGCGCTCCGGCTTGTTAGTCGGGGCCGCCTCCTTCACCGACAGGAACGCCGGCTTCGCGGTGTGGATCTCGTTGAAGATGCCAAACGGCGTGAACATCTTCCCCGCGCGCAGTCGCAACGCGTCCGAGAATGTGTGCTCGACGAACCCGTACTCCAGCGCGGCGTTGCCGTAGTCGTCCTCGGTCGCGGCGCCGTGCTCCCATGTCACGTCCAGAGCGATGCGCAGGTCGTCGGCGGGTCGGAGACTCAGGACGAGGTCGAGTAGGTCCGCGTCGAACGACCCGTTAGCGTCACCTGCCCCGTGTGCGGCGCTTTCGATCTGCCGTTCGTATTCGAAGCTCGTGTATCCGTTGAGATCCACGTCGGCCAGGTCCAACGCGTGCCCGCTCAGGACAAGGCCGTGCGCGGCGATGACGCAAGCGACCCACATCCGGTGACGCATTCCGATTTGGCTCCCAGCACGGCGGGGCCACCCGGATTCGGGCGGCAGCACTTCCATAGTACGCGCGTTCCTCGCGCACACGCAAATGGAAAGCAGACACGCCGCGACCGCCCGAGCGGCCCGGCGCCGACACAGACGGTGGGGCGGCCGGCCCGCGCAGAGGGCCCGCGGCAGCGGCGTCCATGGCCTAGTGCACGCCTGCCCTGAGCGTCTTGAGCCATCCCCAGTAGCCGAGATGCTGCCCGAAGGGAGTCACGGAGAGGATCGAGCGCGGGATGTACCAGTCCGCGCGCCGCGGCCACAGGTCGTCGTCGGTCACCTGGCTGACATGCCGACCGTCGGTGTCGAGGACGTGCAGGTCAGCGCCGTCGATGAGCAGGTACTGGCCGTCCGGCGACGCACCCAACAGGTGGCCGACCCCGCGGTCGGTGTCCAGTCGCCGCACGTCCCTGCCGTCCGCATCCATCACGTATACCCAGAAGCCAGCGTCGCGCTGCGAGATGAAGAAGACGTTCCGGCCATCCGCCGACCAGTGTTCATCGTAGTTGGACGACACGTGGTCCGTGAGGTTCGTCAGGCCGTTCCCGTCGGCGCCGACGGTAAAGATGTCCTGCCATGCCCCGCCCCCGCCACGCGCCGAGAACACGAGCGCCGTGCCGTCCGGCGACCACTCAATGCTGTTGATCTGCGAGAACCCCTCCGCCGTCAGGGCCTCATAGTCGGAGCCGTCGGCGCGGTGCTTCGCGATGTCGACGCCGCGCCCGCGCTCGAAGTGTACGGTTGCGAACCACTCCCCGTCGTCGGACCAGTCCCTGGGATAGTGGCCGTCGGGGACGCGCTGACGGCCCGTCGCGTCGGCGTTCATGATGAAGAGGCCGTCATCGTCGTTCAGCCAGGCCGCCACGCGGCCGTCACCGGACCACATCGCGGTAAACGCTGTCTGGTCGTCCGCCAGGGCCCGCTGGTTGCTCCCGTCTGCATCCACAACGTAGACATCCACCGCCGGCTCCGCGTCGAACTGAAATCCGCGGTACACAATGCGGCCCTGCGGCCCGACAGCCTGGGCGACTGCCAGACAGGACAGGACAACGCCCAGTCGTATCCCCTGGCGTAGAAGGCGGCCAGTCTGCGCGACATGTCCCGCCGCTGGCATGTGGAGGCCTCCGAACAGAGCAAGGTCTCAAGCCGTCGGCAAGCGACCATCCTCACCCGCCGACCATGTCGTCAAGTACTGCCATACGGAGCGGAGGCATGCAAACGGGATGCGGGTTGGGCCCACGCGGCGCGGCTCGGCCTCAGTAGAGGAACCGGTACATCGGTCGGTTGACGACGCAGCCGATAATGCTCCACACGCTGCCCACGACGAATTCGCCGAGGATCAGGCCGAGGAAGAACGGGATCGCGCGCCGATGCAGCACGAGCCCCCCTTGACGAAGGATCACCCACTTGACGGCCGTGCTGACGAAGATCGAGAACCAGAAGACGTTCATCGACCAGCTGCTGCTGATGGCGAAGCCGGCGGGGTGGAACGGCCACCACACGAACTTCATCCGCATCGCCATGAGGAATATCGTCTGAATCAGTCCCGCCGACGCCGCGACCGAAGCTCCGATGTCGGGCGGACGCGGCGCGGTGAGCCAACTCTGAAGCCGGTCGAAAGGATGCTGCGCGAACCAGGCGCGGGCGCCCTCCTGATACGACAGATGGTAATACGCCCAGAACGTCGACACGATGCCGAAGAGCATCGCGAAGAGCATCGCGTAGAACAGTCGCCGGTAGTTGACGCCCGAACGCTCGGCTAGCTTGAAGCCCTCCAGCTGGTGCGGCATCGGATGCCCGCGGTGGGCGCGGTTGAAGAAGAAGTAGAACGCGAACATCGTCAGGTTGCGCGGCCCCAGCGCGCGCGTGCCGAAGATGCGGGGCATCATCTCGTCGGGGCCGATGAAGTGCAGATCGTGAACCGGCGACCCGAGCTCCGCGCGCATGCGAGTAACGGCGACGGCGATGGCGAAGTACACCACGAAGAACGTCGCGATCACCCACCCGGACATCCCAGCCGCGCGGCTGAACACCGCCAGATAGGCGCCCGCGAGCGCGAGCACGACCAGCATCGTGCGGTACCGGAACGGCTCGCCCTCCTCGTACCGGGCCGAGCCCCTGCCTGCGAGACGCGCGCAGATCTGCTTGAGATGCTCGCGCGAGCCGACAACCGCGATCATGAACAGACCGATATACGCCCCCAGCGACTGCTCGTCGACGTACGGGAAGCCAGGGATGTTGCGCAGACCCATCGCGTCGCCTATGACCCGCTCCGCCTTCCAGAAGAGGTAGAAGAACCACGACGAGAACGACAGGTCCAACGGTATGAAGAACGCCATCCCCACCGCGAACGGGAAGAGAGCCAGTGGCATCCAGTCCATCGCGCTCCACGGCTTGTTCATGAAGAACACCGGGACGAGGTCGTATAGCTTTCCACCCAGGCTGGGTACCGCGGGATAGAGGTAGTTGAGCCCGTTGAGGACGTCCACGGAGCCCGCGAATGCGAACCCGATCCACAGCAACGGCGACGCTAGCACACCCCTGAGGCCGCCGCCTTCGGTCATCTCCAAGGGCAACTGGATGATGGGGTACGAGAGCTTCTCATTCTCCGTCCACTGTTTGCGGACGAGGAGATTGAGCGCAAGCATCACCACGGTGAGCGCGAACAGAAACCCGGTCCATGCCAACGTCGGCATCGCCCAGCCGGTAAGGTTGCGCCGGGTGTAAAGCGTCGACTCGCCCGCGTAGAACTCCTGCAGAAAGTCGATGTCCTTGACCGCGAGCCAGTCGGGCACGAAGCGATGGAAGAGCGCCGCCCACTCGTTCTCGGGTGTGGCGAACTGGAAGGCGTGTCCGATCATCGGCGCGAGGACGCGCAGCAGATCGTGACCTGCGAGCGCCGACGCGAGCGAAACCATGACGTAGACGGTAAGCAACTCGCCCTGCGTCAGCGCGGCGCGGCGACTGACGCGCGACACCAGGAAGTTCAGCGCGATCAGCGCGAACACGCAGAACACGACGTTGAAGAACAGGGAGACCGTGGTCGGGTACCCCTGTCCGACCGAGTCGATGATCCAGAACGTGTTCGGCGGTATCAGGGCCGCGCCGATCAGCACCGACCGCCACGTCACGCCCGGATCGGGTCGTCGTCGGCTGTCGACGTGGCTCTTCGGCGTGTGGTGCATTGAGCGGCCGGGCGGAGTGTGTGAGCGGCTGCCGACAGCATATGCCGCGTGGCGCGGCCAGGCAAGACACGAGGGCATCCTCGTGTGTGGCCACGTACCGCACGTACGTGGGTGGCGCCGGCGATGCGCGCGGCCGCTGAGGGACGCATGCACGCCGTCCCCTGGCGGCGAGCGTGCACATACGGCCCGCCCAGGCGCCGCGGCCGACCGCGACTGGTCGGCCGCGCTGACGGATTGTTCGCGAGCACGCGTCGCCGTGGGGCCGTCAGCGGCCAGGATGGAACGCGGTCTCGTCAGGCCGGACGGGCCCGGTGGCGCTACCGACGCCGCTTGGCCGCGCCCCACGTGGTGGCCAGTTTCCCGGCAGCGTCCACGCCGAGGAAGCCGTCGGCATCGGCGTCCATGCTGGCGCCTATCTCCACGTCCGACAGCGCTCGATTCCAGAGCCGCACCTCATCGACGTGGCCCGGCCACGCTTCGCCGCTCCACGTCCCGATCGTGACGTCCGTCGGCGTGTCCGCGGGCGCGACCGGGTTGTTGGACTCCTGCTCGTGGGTCATGACGCCGTCTACGTAGATGCGCACCATGCCGCCGTTGTCCGTCGTGTGCGTGTAGGCCAGGTAGTACCAGACGTCGGTCTCCAGGACGGTGACGTTGTCGTTGATATCGAGGAAGCCGCCCGCTGGCATGTTCGTCCACACCTTGATCCCGTTGGACGGATTCATCCCGTAGCCGAATCCGATGAGCCGGCCCGCGCCCCCGCGCGTGCCGAAGACAATCGCGTGCGCCCCGGGCAGGTTGTCTAGCTTCACCCACGCGGCCTGGGTTATCTCGTCGGCGATCTCCAGCACGCCGGTGGTGACGATGTTGACGAGGTCGGACGATGCCGCGAACTGGAGGGCCTCTCCCATCTCTCCGGTCACCCATGTAGGTGACCCGCGGAGCTCGCCCTCGAGTCCGTTCGGGCCGAGATCCGCGACGGTGTTCCCGCTCCCCTCGTCCAGCGGCATGTACAGCACGAGCCCGTCCGTCAGCTCGGCCCACGCCAACATGGAGGTCGCTGCGAGCAGCGCGAATGTGATAGCAGTTCGTTTCATTGCGAGTGATCTCCTGGAGTATGGTGGACGCGCCACGGCCGGGCGCGATGTCACAATCTAAGGCGCCTCGCGCTCGACTGCAATCGTACGAGCTGCCACGAGCACGGCGAATCCGTGGACAGGCGCGCCGATGCTGGTATGATGTCGGGCAGCCCTACTCCGAGACTGCGCGCGGGCGCCGGCACGGTGGCGCCACCGCGCCGATCGAACCTGGTAAGGAGCCCGGATGCGGAAACACCGCTACGTAGTGGCCGTGCTCGCCCTCGCTACCCTCACATCTGGAGCGTACGGGTGGGGGCACGAAGCGCACCAGATCATCACCCGCAAGGCGTGCGACGCCATGCCCGAGCCCGTGCGGGCGTTCTTCATGGCGAATCGCGCGGGGTTGGTCGAGCACACCACCGACCCGTACCACTGGCGAGAGAGCGAGGACCCCAAGCACGCTGGCGAACACGAACGCCATTTCTTCGACATCGACTACGAGGGCTTCGGCGCCTACCCGTTCACCGAACTGCCTTGGGACTACGCCGCTGCGGCCGAGAAGTTCGGTGACGAGACGTT
>NYZG01000193.1 GCA_002687025.1 Candidatus Poribacteria bacterium | reverse complement strand
AGGGCGCCAGCTCGAGGCCCTCGTAGCCGACCTGGGCGGCGTGCGCGCAAGTATCCTCCAGGCTCCAGCCCTGGTAGGTCTCGTTGCAGATGGCGAACTTCATCGGCGACCATCCTACTGCCCCAGGCTCGACGTCTTCCTGCTCTCCTCGACGACCTCGAATGAGACACGCCTACCTGCAGCT
Organism: Candidatus Poribacteria bacterium; assembly: GCA_002687025.1. Classification (GTDB taxonomy): domain Bacteria; phylum Poribacteria; class WGA-4E. The sequence goes on along the minus strand of NYZG01000193.1, from coordinate 7,898 downwards.
GCTGCTCGCCCTGCCCGCGCTCGCCCAGCAGGCGCCGCGCCCCAACGTCGTGCTGATCCTGGCCGACGACATGGGCTGGAGCGATCTGGGCTGCTTCGGCGGCGAGATCGCGACGCCGCACCTCGACGCGCTCGCCGCGGGGGGGCTGCGCATGACCCAGCTCTACAGCGCGGCGCGCTGCTGTCCCACGGGCAGCGCGGCGTCTTCCAGGTTCTTCCCTCGCATCTCGCTCACGAGGATCGCGAACGGACCCGCGTCGTAGACTCCGAGCAGCTTCGGGGTCCGATCGCCGAACGCCCGCGACCACTGCTCGTAGCCGTGGACTTCCGGCTCCCACGTGGCCTGGTCCTTGTGAATCTTCAGATACGCGTGTCCCGTTTGCGCGCGGAGTCGGGATACCGTCGTCCGCCCGTGGAAGCGCGCATCTCCCGACACTGCCTCGCACGGCCCCAGGACCGACGCACACCATTGCAGGATGGACTCCGGGGCTCGATCTTCGGACAACGCGATGGCTCCAGTCGGTGTCGGGTCGTCTCACGTGAACGGCGCGCGCGCCACGCGAAAGGGTGCGGGCCGGGGCCCCGGAGCGCAAGGCCGCTCGCGCGGATCGCAGCAACGCCTGACAAGGCCTCGCCAGCGATCAGTACAGATCCCACTCCACCATGCGGGGCGACACGCCGAGTAGCGCCGTCGTCTCGGGCGGGAGCGTGTCCGGCACCAGCCCGTACGCCGTCAGCCGCAGGTTTCCCTCCAGGACCACTAGCCGCGCGTCGATGTCGGCAGCCACCAGGATGAGTTCAGGGAACGTCTCGCCCTGACGGAGCGCGGCGGCGGCGTCCAGGAAGCCCTGGTTCGACTCTCCGAAGATCGTCCGACCCGCGCGGATCGTGGCCGCGGCGTCCGTCGGGAAGCGGGAGCCCGCGGACAGGTCCACCCAGTAGTCGTAGTCGATGTACCGCACGCCGAGCACCTCACGCGGCGTGAGACCGACGCGCGTCCACGTCACGTCCGTGGGGAAGCCGTCGAAGAGGCCGCGGCGCGTGGCGTAATCCCGCCTCGCCGTGAGCAGCGCGCGTCGCGCGGCGTTCTGGTCGGCGTCGGATATGTCGGGACGTTCGACCACATCCGCGCCGACGGCGGTGCGGCGCATTGCGTCGCGCAACTCGCCGGAGTGCCGTTGCGAGGCGATCTCCGCCCGCAGGAAGACGGCGATCATCTCGTCCTCGGTGATGCCTACGGCGTGACGCACGGGGCGTGGCCCATCCTGCGCGTGAGAGGGAACGGATGTGCGTGGGCGCCGAGGCCGGCTACCCCCGCAATTCGCGGGGGACAGCATCGAGCCTGCGTCTTGCGGTCACGGCGCCCGGGACCTCGCACTCGGTAGGGGTGACCCGCATCGACGACGTGTCGGGCATGTGACTCTGGCTCATTCGTGCCGCCCGCCGGTGTGGGCGTACAGGCTACCGCGGAACCATTTGGGACTCAACCGAGGGCGCCTACCGCTAGTCGCCCACGGCCACCGACGCGCCCTGTCCTTCCGTGACCGCTATCGTCCTGCGCACGGGGAGGTCGCGGAACGCTTCGGTGAGGCCGGTAGGCCAAGTCACGGTCACCACGTCCAGGGCCGCGGCCTCGCCAATCCCGAAGTGCAGCGCGAGATCGCTCTGCGACAGGAAGCTCCCGCCACCGGTCACATGCCCGTACTGCCGGCGCCCATCGGCGGACACCTCCACCCGCGCGCCGACCGCGCTTGGGTTGCTGTCCACGCCGCGCAGCATCAGCCGTGTCCACGCCCGCGCGGAATCGTCCGCGTTGCGGAGCAGTTGCGGCGGGCCGTTGCGGTTCGTGACGACGACATCGACGTCGCCGTCGCCGTCGAGATCGCCGAAGGCGGCGCCGCGGCTAGGATGCAGCGCGCCGAACGGCGGACCGGCCTTATCGCTGCGATTCGCGAACGTCCCGTCACCCGCATTCACGAGGAGCAGATTGCGTTGCCCATACGTCACCTCCGGCTCGAACGTGGCGATGCGGTCCTGCGTGTGCCCGTTGGCGAAGAACAGATCGCGCCAGCCGTCGCCGTCGAAGTCGTACATCCCCACGCCCCAACCCAGCGGCGCGTATGTCGCCTCGGCAACCCGGGAGATCGCGGATATGTCGGTGAAGATCGCGGCGCCGTCGTTCCGGTAGAGGGTGTAGGTCTCGCTCTGGAAGTTGGTCACCGCTATGTCGAGGTCGCCGTCGTTGCCATGGTCCGCCATGGCGACGCCCATACCGGCCTCCTCCTTGCCGACGGCGCTCATGGCGACGCCCGCGAGCATCGCGTTGTCGACGAAGACGCCGTCGCCCTCGTTCAGCAGGAGGAAGTTCGGGTCCAGGTCGTTGGCGACGTAGATGTCCACATCGCCGTCGTCGTCCACGTCCCCGATGACCACGCCGAGCCCGTGGCCTGGGAGCAGCGACGCGACACCGCTCGACGCGCTGATGTCCTCGAACGTCCCGTCCCCGCGATTGCGCAGGACGGCGTCCGCGGCACCCCGGTACACGTGGGGGTGGCAGTACACGCCGACGCCATCGCGGACGCACGGCGTGTCTGAGGCGACGTCGTACTCGGCGTACCGCGCGATGTACAGGTCCGGCCAGCCGTCGTTGTCGAGGTCCGCGAACGCGCAGCTCGTGTTCAGGCCGGGCGCCGCGACCCCCGCCTCGTCGGTGATGTCCTCGAACGCTCCGTCGCCGAGGTTCCTGTAGAGGACGTTGTCCCCGAGGTTCGTCACGTACAGATCGGGCCAGCCGTCTCTGTCGATGTCCCCGACCGCGCAGCCGAGGCCGTATCCCGTATGTCCGACACCCGCGGCCGCCGTGACGTCCGTGAAACGCCACTCACCGTCGTTGCGGTAGAGCGCGTTCGGATGCGCGGGCGCGCCGGCATCGACCAGGCTTCGGCCGTTCGGGAAGTAGATGTCGAGGTCACCGTCGCGGTCGTAATCGATCAGCGCGACGCCTCGGCCGAGGAATTCGGGAAGCAGGTGGCGGCCGCTCGCGCCGTCCGTCGCGACGAAACGTACGCCCGACGCCTCCGTGACGTCCTCGAACGACTGCGCCCGACACTGCAGCGCGCAGACGCACGCCCAGACGCACGCACAGACGAGCAGCGCCGCCGCGCGGAGGAGTCTACTGTCCGATGGCGCGGCGAAGATCATCCTGCCTCTTTCGGTATTCCGCATTCCGCGGGTCCATCGCCGTGGCGCGCTCGATGGCGACCAGCGCCGCCCGGAGATTCCCCACTTGCTGCTCGATGTACGCCAGGGTGTCATACGCCGCGGGCGTGGGGGCAGAAGCGATGACGCCGTCGACTAGCTCGCGCGCTCGATGCAGGTCGCGACCCGTCTCGGCGTAGACCCAGGCGAGGTTGTTCGCCGCCTCGTAGTTCGCGGGGTCCAAGGCGACTGCCCCTTCGATCGCTTCTATCGCCGCGTCATGCTCGCCGTCGCGGTAATGCAGCAGGCCGCGTTCGCTCCACGCAGGCGACGACGCCGGGTCCGCCGCCAGCCACTCGTCGAGCACCGCCTCGGCCGGCGCGCGGCCGCCGGTCATCGCGGCGGCGCGCATGAGCCCGACCCACGCCATGGGCATCGAAGGCTCGAGACTCAGCGCGGCGCGGTAGGACTCGGCGGCGTTCTGCCACTCCCGCCGGGCGGAGTAAAGTTCGCCATAGGCTCCGTGGACTGTGGCGTCCTCGGCGCCGGAGGCCGATGCCGCGCACAACGCTTCCTCGGCCTTCCCGGGTTCGGCCCGCGAAAGCCAGAGCAGAGCGATATTCGCGTAAGCGGCCTGACGCGTCTCGTCGACGCCGGTGGCACGCTCATATGCTGCGATGGCGGCGTCGACGGCGCCCATCTGCGCGTGTCGATCCGCGAGCGCCTGCAAGATACCGAGATTGCCCGGTTCCCGCGCGAGGCTTTCATTGATCGCCTCGACATCCCGCGCGTATGCGCGCATGGCGGAGTAGGACGCGAGCGCGGCGCGGGCCTCGTCGCGCATGCCGGTCTTCGTCAGAGCGCGCGCGGCTACGTACCACGCGTCGGGATCGAGGGGGTCGAGCCCGATGGCCGCCTGTGCGTGCCGCACGGCATCCTCCGCGTCGCCCGCTTCCAGGTGCGCCGACGCCAGCCCAATGTGCGCGGCCCGCACGTCCGGGTCGAGCGACAGAGCGCGCGTGTATTCGCCAATGGCGCGCGTCGGATGCCCCCGCTTCTGATAGACATCTCCGAGCAGGGCCGCGATCTCCGCGTCGTCTTCGGCAAGTCGCCGGGCGGTCTGGAGCTGGGTCTGGGCGTACGCGAACGCTCCCTGACGGAGCCCGACCTTCCCAAGCTCCCGCCGCACGGTGAAGACGCTCGCAGGCGCGAGGCCGAGGTCCAGCGCACGCGTATACAACTCGCGCGCCGGTTCCAGTTCTCCCAGCGCCGCGTGACACTGCGCCGCGGATACCACGGCCGGCGCGTGTGCGGCGTCCTCGCCCAGGACAAAGCGGAAATCCTCCAGGGCGTCGCGATACTGTCCGTGACGCGCCGCCATCTCCGATCCGCGCTCGTAGCGCCGTTGCGCCTCGGGCGACAGCGCCCAGACGTGAGCGGCCCAGACAGACGTGAGCAGCAGGCTCGCAACGGCGCGAGTCAGGCGCGGTCTGGCTCTTGCCGTCATGCGAGGACCTTGCCGGCGGCCTTGAGGCCGCTGCCCGTGAGAATCGACACGGTGAGATCGCCGTCACGGATGACCCCCTGCTCGACGAACCGGTCGAATGCGGACACGACCACGGCGGAGGTCGGCTCGACGTATATGCCCTCGCGGGCCAGAGCCCGCACGCCATCGGCTATCTCATCCTCCGTCACCGTCGCGACGGCGCCCTCGGTCTGACGGACTGCCGTCAACACCTGTCGCGCGCGGATGGGCCGTGTCGACGCGATCCCCTCGGCCAGCGTCGGCCGGGGATCGGCGAAGCGGCCGACGACATCGGCTCCCACCCGCCAAGCGACGTGGACCGGGCAGCAATGCGCCGCCTGCGCCGCCAGCAAACGGGGCGTTGAGTCGGTGATGCCGTGGCGTCTGAGCTCCGAGAATCCGAGGCGAAGCCCCAGGAGGATGCTCCCGAACCCAACGGGAGCGATGACGTTGTCCGGCGCGCGCCAGCCCAACTGTTCGGCGATCTCGAACGCGACGGTCTTCACCCCCGTGATGAAGTACGGGTTCCAGTTGTGCGACGCGTAAGGGGTGGTCTCGGCGGCTTCGAGCACCGCCTCAGTGGTTGCGTGCCGATCGCCGTCCACAAGGCGCAGTTCCGCGCCGAACACTCGTATCTGTTCCAGCTTCGCGGGTGACGTGCCGCTCGGCGCGTAGATCACGCAGCGCATCCCGGCACGGGCCGCGTACGCGGCGATGGCGGCTCCCGCGTTGCCGGAGGAGTCCTCCACAACGGCGTCGGCGCCCATCTCCCGAAGGGCCGAGATGAGCACGGCCGCCCCACGGTCCTTGTAGGAGCCGGTCGGGAAGGTGAAATCAAGCTTGAAGCGCAGGTCATGGTCGCCTACGCGCGACGGAACGGGAGGCGTCATCCCCTCGCCCATGCTGACCGCGTCGTCGGGTTGGGCGATTCTCAGCGCCTCGTGGTAGCGCCATATCGTCGTGGGACGCGACGCCAGGTCCTCGACGGCGAAGAGGGGCGCGGGATTGGCGAAATCGAGAGCGGCGCCGCACTCACATCGGTAGCGCATCGGATCGGGCGCGAAGCGACTGTTGCACTCGCCACACAGCATGTCGGAGTCCAACATCGTCGTACGCCGGTGGTTGACGCGGCGGGGCACACACGAGCCCACGCGACATGTGTCCGCGTGGGCTCGTGCGGTTAGTTATCAGGGACTGCGCGGCTATCTGGTCTTCAGGGAAGCCCAGCTGACCGTGGCCTTGCCCTTCGGCTCGACGCCAACGCTGCCGTTGATCAGCTTCGTCACGATATCGCTCTGTGAGAGCGGGCGGCTCCAGATCGACACTTCGTCGATGAGCGCATCGCTGAAGGAGTCGTTGCCTTCCGTGCCTCCGACGGCGCGGCCGACGCCGATCTCGATGGGCTCGTTGGGGAACAGCAGGTACGGGCCCGGGACTGCCCGCGGGTTGTCCTGCCCGGACGGGAATACCTCGCCATTGGCGTAACCGGTGATGTTTGCGCCGTCGGCTACCAGCGCGAAGTGGGCCCATTCGCCGGCACTGTAGACGCCGTCCGTCCTGAACCAGCCTTCGGTGCCGTCGGTGCAGCCACCCCAGGTCATGTCCGTGTCGTTGACCGTCGCGATACGGAACAGGAACAACGGACCCCAGCCGATCCCCTCGCCCTTGAACGCGATGCCGCCGTGGTCGACGCCCGAGCGCACGAACGCCCACGCGGACACGGTGTAGCCGTTAGCCATTACGTCCATTGAGGAGTCGTGTGGGATTTCGACGTAGTCGTCGACGCCGTCGAGATCAATGGCCCCGCCGACTTTGCCGGAGCCGAACGAGGCCCCATGTACGATGCCGTCGTTGACGCCCATGACGTCGTTGGCGGTGCCATCGTCGAATACCCACGCGGAGATCATCCCCCCGCCGGCAGACGCGGCCGCCAAGCTCGTGATGCCCGCGAGCGCAACCACGATCATTGCATTCTTCACTCGGAACACTGCCGTTCTCCTTACTCTGGTCCCAGTGTGTTCTGGGACGGTGTCGGCAGCGCGACCGGGATGGTGGCGCTGCCGGCGAGAGATCCTATCGATGGGCCTTCAGGGAGCCCCACGCGGTGGCGACCTTACCGTTGGCGTCAACGCCAAGCGCGGAGTCTACGCCCGGCGGACGGGCTCCTCCGGCGAGCTCGGCGATTTCGTCCTCGGTCAGTCCTCGGTCGTAGAGGTACACCTCGTCGATGGAGCCGTCGAGGTAGCTATCGTTGCCGTGGTTGCCGCCCACAGCGCGGCCCACGCCCATCTCGAACGGATTCTCCTTGAACAGGACATACGGCGCAGGGACGGGCCGCGGGTTGTTCTGGGCCGACGGGAATATCTCCGTGTTGACGTAGCCCGTCACGTTCTCGCCGTCGGCGACCATTGCGATGTGGGTCCACTCTCCGACCGAATACACGCCGTCAGTGCGGAACCACCCCTCCGAGCCGTTGCACGCGCCCCACGTCATGTCCGTGTCGCTGACCGTGCAAAGCCGCGCGGTGAAGTTGGATCCCCACCCGACCTTGACGCCTTTCCATACCACCGCCGAGTGGTCTCGGCCGGCGCGCACGTTCATCCACGCGGAGATGGTGTACGCGTTCTCCATGACGTCGAACGCGTCGACATCGGGCGCTTCGAGGTAAGCCTCGACGCCGTCGACGTCCAGTGCCTTCCCGATGTAGCCATCGTCTATGACCTCGGCGCCGTTGTGCAGGATGCCGTGGCTGTTCCCGAAGGCGTCGTCGGCGTCCACGCCGTCGAACGTCCACGCGCTGACCAGGCCGTCGCTGATGTCCGCGTAACTCGTCGCTGACAGAACGACAAACATCGCCACCAGGGCGAAGAATCGCCTATGCGTCATCCGTTCTCCCTCCATACTCCCTCTGTGCTCTCGCGTTGGCGAGAGGCGGTCCTTGTCGCGCGATCCCAGAGATCGCCCACAGTCTCCCAACGCAGACTGTGCGCAAGAGGATACCAAATACCCAGGGGCGGACGCAAGCTGACCTGTCCACCAGCAGGGCCATTTCATGAGGTCGTCTGCAGTCTGGCTGCCCGCCCGGAGGCGCGTGCTGTGCCTCGTAAACGACAAGCTAGCGACGTTGTTGGGTCGGGATTCCTCGCCTTCGTCTCGGAATGACAGTTCCTGGCGTT
>NYZG01000192.1 GCA_002687025.1 Candidatus Poribacteria bacterium | reverse complement strand
GGTCTAGCGCGAAACGGTCCGTCATCCCGGCGACATAGTCGCACGCCGCGCGCGTCAGGCCGTCATCGTCGGCGATGCGTCGGTAGAAGTCCGGCAAGTCCTCTGGCGACCGTGTGTATACATCGACCAGCGCGTTGAGGACGCCTTTGGCCTTCCGCACCTCGGTGGCGATGAGCGGCGAGGGGTACACCCGCTCGTACATGTGGTCTTTCAGGTTCTGCGTGGCGTCCAGCACGGAGTCGCTCATCGTGACGTGTCCTGCCTCCTCGGTCGCCTCGATGACGTCTCGCACCATGCGGCCGATGCGTTCGGATCGACGGGCGCCGAGCACGGTCATCGGCCCGCTCGGAAGGTCGTCGGGATCGAGTATGCCACCCCGCGCCGCATCCTCGATGTCGTGGTTGAGATACGCGATCGCGTCCGATATGCGGACCACGCCAGCCTCCAGGGATTCAGATCCGACGGCTGCTCCCAGAATCGCGCCGGCGCCCTTCGAGTGCGCGCCTATGCCCGCTCGCGTCTCGTGGGTCAGGTTCAGCCCGTCGCCGTCCTTCTCGAGGAAATCGACCACGCGAAGGGACTGCTCCTGATGCCGGAAGCCGCCCGGCAGTATCTGGTCGAGAACATCCTCGCCCGCGTGCCCGAAGGGCGTGTGGCCTAGGTCATGCCCGAGCGCGACCGCCTCGCACAGATCTTCGTTGAGCCGCAGCGCCCGGCATATCGTCCGCGCGATTTGCGCCACCTCCAGAGTGTGGGTCAGCCGCGTGCGGTAGTGGTCGCCTTTGGGATCGAGGAATACCTGCGTCTTCCCCTTGAGGCGGCGGAACGACTTCGAGTGTAGGATGCGGTCGCGGTCGCGCTGATACTCTGTTCTCACCGGGCAGGGCGTGACGGGCCGGCGGCGGCCCTTGGTGTCCGCGCTCTTCGCGGCGTGGACACTCAGGCGCGTCCGTTCAGAGGCCTCCGCAAGACTCTTGATCGTCTCGGACATACCCTATCCCGTGAGGACCGATGCGCGCGGCCGCGCACACACGATGCCACCTCGGGAAGCGACGGACAAGGGCGAGTCGGCGCCCTACGCGAACAGGCCCTCGCGGAACTTCTCGACATCCACGCGCTTCTCCTTGCGCGCGGAGACGTTGCAGGCTTCCATCAGCACCCAGGTGTTGACGCTGCTGGTCTCCATCCACTCGCGCCCTTCACCCGTCTCGATGGCGTTGGCGAAGGCGTCGAACTGAATGCGGTCGTCCTCGACGAGTCCTGGATGCAAGTCCTGCAGGTCGACCGACTCGACGAGTTCACCCGACCGATGCAGTTCGAGGTGTCCCCCATCGCGCCGCAGGTCTCCCTCAACGCCGTGGAAGGTCCACGACCCGCTCCATCCGACGTGCGTGGAGTGCCCGGCCCGCGTGCCCGTGTAGCTGAACGGGGCGCCGTTCGCGTATTCCATCAGCGCCTGCCCACCCGCGGTGCCCCACACGCCCGTCTGCGCCAGTGTTTCGTCGGTCCGCGTGTGCGTACGCGCGGTGACGTACTTCGGCAGCCCCTTGGCGGCTACGAGCTGATCGAGTTGGTGGCTTGTGCCCGCGTGGAAGAACAACCCCTCCACGAATGCGTCGGGCTGCCTCGAGTTAGGACCGGTCCACAGGTTCTGACGAATCCAGAAACGGCACTCTCCGCCAAGCATCTCGCCAACTCCGCCGTCGTCGCGCAGCCATTCGCGCATCTTGGCCGCGGCGGGATTCCAGCGCTTGTTCTGGCCCTGGACGAGCATCCGGTCGCCGGCTTTCCGATGCGCTGCGATCACGCTCTTCAGCTCATCCTGACTCGTCACGACGGGCTTCACGCAGAGCGTGTGTAGACCGAGGCCGAGGCTTTCCGCGATGAGGCTTGCGTGCGCGGTTGTGGACGCGTAAACCAGGCACGCCTCGGCGCTGTGGGCTTCTTGCGCCTCCGTGACGGAACGGTAGACGCGATCCGACAGGTAATCGGGAACGTCCCCGCTGAGCTCCGCGATGCTCTGCCGGGCCCCGTCGGCGTCGAGGTCCACGACCGCGACGGCGTCGAGCCCGTTGGCGTTGATGAGCGCTTGCAGGCGGCCGTGTCCGAAATGCATGCAGCCTACGTGGATGGTCGGAATACCCATTCGATGTCTCTCCGCTCGCCTACTCGGCTTGGGTTGGATGTCTCAGCGTCACGGTCGCGCCCGCGCGGGCGTCCTCGGAGGCGCTCGCGGCGCCGTCCGGCCACTCTACACGCAAAGCCGCCGTCGACGCTTCGCCGAGCCCGAATAGCGGCCGCGTGTCGCCGTGCGAGGCGTAGCTGCCTCCGGTGTGGCCCTCGTACAGTAGCGTGGTCCCGCCGGCGGGGGTCACCCACACACGCGCCCCAACGGCCAGCGTGGGCGGGTCCAAGACGACCCGGAGCCATCCTGCGGCCGAGCCGCCGTCGTTGCGCAGCAGCGACGCGCTCCCTCCGACGTTGTTGACCACGATGTCGTAGTCGCCGTCGTTGTCGTAGTCGCCGATGGCGGCGCCTCGGCTCACGCGCGCGTCCGCCATGCCGCGGCCGCTTTCGGCTCCTCGCTCCTCGAACCGGCCGTCGCCGAGGTTCCGGTAGAGGAGTTTGCGCTGGGCGTATGTGCCGATGTCGTCGAACTCCTCGATATTGTCGTGGATGTGCCCGTTCGCTACGAAGATGTCGCGGAAGCCGTCGTTGTCGAAGTCGGCGAGCGCACATCCCCACGCAAGGAGCGGCAGGCTGGCGACGGCCGTCTCGGACGGATACGAGACGTCGGTGAAGAATCCGTCGCCGTCGTTGTGGTAGAGCGTGTTGACCTGGTCCTGGAAGTTGGTGATGAAGATGTCGAGCTTGCCGTCGTTGTCGACGTCGGCGGCATCGGCGCCCATGCCGTTGCCCATCGTGCCGTCCTCACTGAGAGCCATGCCGGTGAGGAAGGCGACCTCGTCGAACCTGCCGTCGCCACGGTTCTGGTATAGGAAATCCTGGGACATGTCGTTGGCGATGAAGATGTCCGAATCGCCGTCATCGTCGTAATCCGCGCACACGAGGGCGAGACCGCGTCCCCCAAAGCGGAATCCCGCCTCCGCGGAGACGTCGGTGAACGTGCCGTCGCCGTTGTTCCTGAACAGCGTATCCGTCTGGGAGTCGAAGGTCTCCGGGCCGCAGAAGACGCGCATTCCTCGCGTCTCGCATCCGTCGCGCGTCTCGACGTAGTCGGCGTAGGTGACTACGCAGAGGTCGAGATCGCCGTCGCCGTCGGCGTCGAGGAATGCGGCGGAGGAGCTCCACCGACTCTCGGGCCGCATCGCGGAGTGCCGGACATCCTCGAACGTGCCGTCGCCGAGGTTGCGATACAAGGCGTCCTCCGCGTAGTTGCAGACGTAGAGGTCCTCCCACCCGTCGCCGTCGTAGTCGCCCGCGCACGCCCCGACGCCAAATCCGGTGTCCCCAGCGCCAGACAGGAGGGTGACATCCTCGAACGTGCCGTCGCCGAGGTTGCGGTATAGCCGGTTCGGCGCGCCCTCGCCCTTGAAATCGCCGCCGTTGACGAGGTAGAGGTCCAGCCACCCGTCGCGGTCGTAGTCGAAGAAGACGCAGCCCGACCCGACGGACTCCGGGAACAGCCGGAGACCTGCGGCGCCGTTCTCGTGCAGGAAGCTGATCCCCGCCTCCGCGGCGACATCGGTGAAGGTCGGCCACGCGGGGGCCCTGACGGCGATTAGCGTCGTCCACAGCAGGCATGCCGTCGCGACGGCGCGTGTTGGCACAGAGGGAATCTTCATGGCCGTCCGCGCGCGGCGATCCGCTCGCGCGCGGCGGCGACGCGCTCGTCGGACGGAGCTTCGCTGTATGCGCGCTCGATCTCGGCGCCCGCGTCGGCCGACAGTCCGAGCGCGTCGTAGATCAGGGCGAGCGTGACCCGATGCTGGGGAGACGGTACCTTGCGCACGGCGGACGCTGCGTGCTTCCGCGCCTCGGCCAGATCGCCGCCGGTCTCGAGCAGCAGGCGCGCGAGAGATTCGCGCGGGAACGGCGCGTCGGGCGTGAGCTGAATTGCCCGCCGGAAGTCGGCTTCCGCGTCGCTTTCGGCGCCCAATTGACGGCGCACGCTGCCACGCCACCAGTAGCCCGGCGCCCACTTGCTGTTCCTTGCCAGTCCCATCGTGAACGCGTCCTCCGCTCCTGACAGGTCGCCCTGCGCGCGACGCACCCAGGCGAGTTGGCGATAGCTCTCCGGCATGTCCGGCGCGTCGGCGATGACGGTCAGCAACCTGGTCTCGGCTTCGTCATGGCGCTGCAGATGATAAAGGGCAACGGCGAGGTGAAACATCGCCCGCGCGGCTCCCGGCCGCGCCGCGAGCACTCGCTCGTACTCACGGCGCGCCAACTCACTCTCGCCGCTCCTCAGTAGGCTGTACGCGCGATCCGTCAGCGAGTCGATGTCGGTGGGGTCGGTTTCGTAGGCTTTGTTCAGGTGCGCCAGCGCGTCTACCCACTGCTCCTGAGCCATGAACTCGCGTCCCTCGGCCCGGTATTGGGCCGCCTTCGTCGATCGGTAGCGGCCGAGGGCGGCATCCGCGCCGCCCGCGTCGCCGAGGCGCAGCAGCATCTGCGCGTGCGCGTGGTGGAAGGTGGGCTCGTCTGGTCGCAGGTCGGCGGCTCTGGCGTAGAGTTCCGCCGCGAGGCCGCGATCGCCGTTGCGCGCCGCGATCTGCCCCCGCGAGAACACCGCGCGCACGTTCTCCGGGTTCGCGCTGAGCGCGTCGACGAACGCGGCGTCCGCCTCCTCCAGCCGGTTCATTCTGAGCAACGCCACGCCCATGTTGTGCCGGGCGATCGGCAGCGTCGGGTTGATCGCCAGCGCGTCGGTGTAGTGTCCCACGGCCTCGGGATACCGGCCCGCCGCGGAGTCTATCAGGCCGAGGCCGAAGTGCCATCGAGTGCGGTGGGGAGCGTCGCCCGAGTTCGCAAGCGCGCGAAGGTACCACGCCTCCGCATCGTCGTACCGCTTCACCCCGCGATACGCGTCGGCGAGCTCGCCTTCCAGCAACGGATCATCCGGCAGGAGCCGCACGGCGGCCTCGTACCCAGACGCCGCTTCGGCGTATCTCCCCAGCCGCGATGCCGACGCCGCCAATCCGATCTGCGCTGGCGGCAGCTCTGGATGCTTCTGGGCCAGCTCTTGGTACAGGGCGAGACTCGCGGCGTGGTCCCCGTCGCGGAACAGCTTCTCGGCCTGCTGAAACTTGCGCTGCGTTGCGGGCGGGTAGGCGCTGGTATCCCAAGGCTCGGCCGCCCCCGACGGCCTGACGGCCAGCGCGCAGAGCACGCACAGAATCCACGCCGGCGCGGCGCGCGCGAGCACAGACATGCCGGCGACTCCCTGGGCGAGGCGGGCGAGCTACTCCCCGGCGATTACGAGCTTGGTGATGTCGCCCAGCCGCAACGTACGCCGACCGATGACCGACAGCAACGCGAGACGGTTGTTCCGCACGGCGTCGTCCGTGTCCATCACGAGTACGGCGTCGAAGAAAGCGTCGATCTGAGGCTGCATCGACGCGAGGGCCGACGTCAAGTCTTCGAGCGCCGCGCTTGCGAGAGCGTCGTCCTGGGCGACCCGCGCGAGGTCGCGTTCAGCGTCATCTTGGAACAACGCCTCTTTGGGGGGCCCGTGGGCGTCCACGCCGTCAGGCAGTATGCGAAGGACACGGTTCAGCGCGGGGTAGGCTACAAGGAAGGCGGCCGACGCGCGGAAGGTCTCGAGCGCTGCAAGGCGGCCCGGCAGCGCGGCGACGTTCGAGAAGCCCGACGACAGGACCGCGTCGACCGCGTCATAGGCGTGGCCCCGATCCTCCAGCAGCGCCTCTAGCCGCGCGCGGAAGAACTCCTGCAATGCCTCTAGCGGAGCTTCGGCTTCGTATTCCTCACACGCGCGACGAAGCAGCGTGTCGAGGTCGAGATCGAGCCCCTTGTCGAGGAGGATGCGGCACACGCCGATCGCCTGGCGCCGCAGCGAATACGGGTCGGCCGAGCCGGTCGGTACCTGGCCGATACCGAAGTAACCGGCGATCGTGTCGAGCTTGTCTGCGAGCGACACGACTGTCGCGACATCGCTCTGGGGAAGATCGGCCTCGGCGGAGTCGGGGAGGTAGTGTTGCTCGACCGCGTCTGCGACTGCGCGGGGCTCGCCCGCGTGCAAGGCGTACAGCTTGCCCATCGTGCCTTGCAGTTCGGCGAATTCGAAGACCATCTGCGTTGTCAGGTCCGCCTTCGCAAGTTCCGCCGCGCGCGCCGCATGGGCCGCGGCCTCCGTCGACATCCCCAAGTCCGCGCATATGCCCGCGGCGAGGCGGCCCACCCGTCCTACCTTGTCGTGGAGCGACCCGAGGCGCTCCTGGAACGTGACGCGTCGGAGATCGTCGACCCGGTCACCGATGGTGGTCTTCAGATCCTCCTGCCAGAAGAAGGCGGCGTTCTCCAAGCGAGCCCGCAGGACGCGCTCGTTGCCGTGGCGCACGTTCTCCTCGCCGCCTGCCGTGGAGTTCGACGTGGCGATGAACTTCGGCTGCAGGGCGCCGTCGGCGTTGTACACCGGGAAGCAACGCTGATCCTTCCGCATCGCGGTGATGAGCACCTGCGGCGGGAGTTCCAGGATCGCCTCGCCCAGCGTGCCTACGACCGGCGTCGGGCACTCGACGAGGTAGTTCACCTCGTCGACTAGGCGCTGATCCAACTCGTCGGGGCTGCCCTCGGCCCGGAGTGCTGCCTGCGTCTGCTCGACGATGCGCGCACGCCGCTTCGCCGGATCCACGATGACGCTGTTCTCGTCCAACAGCGCTTCGTACGCGGCGAGGTCGGCAGACGCCACGGCTAGGTCCGTCCCGCCCAGGAAACGGTGGCCTTGCGTGGTCCTGCCGCTGTGCATCTCGTCCAGTTCGAAGTTCACGACGGCGTCCCCGAGCAACGCGACGATCCAGCGGATCGGCCGCGCGAATCGCAGTCCGCCCCAGCGCATGGACTTGGGGAACCGCAGGCCGGTGATGAGGCCGGGCAGGAACTCCGCCAGCAGGTCCGCGGAGGCGCGACCCTCGACGTTCTTGCGGGCGAAGACGTACTCGCCGCGTTCGGTCTCGCGCGTGAAGAGGTCTTCGACGTCAACGCCCTGTCCGCGCGCGAAGCCGAGGGCGGCCTTGGTCGGCGCGCCGGAGTCGTCGTACGCGGCGCGCTTCGGCGGGCCGGACGCCTCGACCTCGGCGTCTTCCTGCCGCGCCTGAACACTCGCCACGTGCAACGTCAGACGGCGCGGCGTGGCCATCGTGCGGATGTCGCCGTGGGTCAGCCCGGCCTCTCCGAGCCACGCGGCGGCGTCCTCGCGGAGCTGCGCCAACGCGGGCTCGATGTACGACGCCGGTACCTCCTCAACGCCGATCTCCAGCAGCAGGTCCGCGTCCCACCCCGCTGCGAGAACGGCGGGTGGCGAGGCGTCGGCGCCCTTGACGCTGTCCGGCGGCGGGAGCAGCGGGTGACTCAGCTCCGCGCGCTGCGCCACGTACGCCTGCGCGACGCGCCGAGACAGGTTGCGCACTCGGGCGATGTAACCGGCGCGTTCGCTGACGCTGATCGAGCCGCGCGCGTCGAGCATGTTGAAGGCGTGGCTGGCCTTCAGCACGTAGTCCAACGCCGGCCACACGAGCCCGCCGTCGATGCACACGCGGCTCTCGCGCTCGTAGTCGTCGAACCACTTGAGGAGCAGTTCGGGCGTGCTGCATTCGAGGTAGTAGGTCGTATAATCGACCTCGGTCTGATGGTGCACGTCCCGGTAGGTCAGCGTGTCGTTCCACTGGACGTCGAAGATGCTGTCTACGTTCTGGAGGTACATCGCCACGCGTTCGAGGCCATACGTCAGCTCCACGCAGATTGGGTCCAACTCGACGCTGCCCATCTGCTGGAAGTACGTGTATTGAGTGACCTCCGCGCCGTTGCACCAGACCTCCCAGCCGAGCCCCGACGCGCCGAGGGTTGGGGATTCCCAGTCGTCCTCGACGAAGCGCATGTCGTTGCCGCGCAGGTCGAGGCCCAACGCCTCCAGACTGCCGAGGTACATATCCTGGCTGTCGAACGGCGCGGGCTTCATGATGACCTGGTACTGGTAGTAGTGGCCGATCTTGTATGGATTCTCGCCGTACCGACCGTCCGTCGGGCGGCGTGACGGCTCGACGTACGCGACGTTGAACGGCTCGGGTCCCAGGCAGCGCAGCGATGTCGCCGGGTTGAATGTCCCCGCGCCCACTTCGATGTCATAAGGCTGCTGAATCAGGCAGCCGCGTTCGGACCAGTATCGGTCGAGTGCCTCGATTATCTGCTGGAAAGTCATCGCTCGATCCCCGTGGACGCCGCTAGCCAGGTGAATTGGGCAATGATAGCCGGGCCGTTCGAGGGCGAACCAGTCACGCCCGGCACGCGGCAGGCTGGCGATCCGTCAGGAGACCGGGTCGGGTGACGGGCCCGTCGTCAGTCGCGGACGCCATCTCGCTCCTGCCCCGGCCCGGGACTGTCCTGTCCTGGGGCCGAGCCGGACTCGCACGGGTCGCCGGGAATGGACACCCACGGGTTAGCGCGTTGCAGACGATGTGCAGAGAGCTCCTCTCGACGGCGGCTATCGCCTGCATCCGCGCTGGGCGTCTGCCCGTTATACACTGTGGACACCGCAGATCGGCGCGCGGCGAGCGCGAGTCCACGTGCGCGCCTTCGTGAGGCTCCGCGCGATGGCGGCGTGGCCTCTCTGGGACGAGCGTGCGAGCCACACAGTCGGCGAGGTCGACGCACGCCGTGCGCATGCCGAACGGGCCCTTCTACCGGACCGTTCCGACGGCGGCGTGGACGCGCTGCCCGACTGACGTCTTCCCGACATCGGCCGCGCCGACGGCCCAGTGGCCGCCGACGTCAACGGCGACGCGGTCACGTCAGGCGGCACATACGGCGACTCGTCGACTGCCCGAATCTCTACCGTTACACCCTCGGCCCACACCAGCGGCCCGGCATCGCGGACACGGTCGACCTCGACCACACCAGGAGGCGCCACTACATCGCGCATGACGACACCAATCGCACGCAGGATGTTCATCTCGGGCAGGGCATGGGCCACATGGCGCCGCACGGGCAAGACGCTATCGGGGAGCGGCTCCCGGCGGGTCGCATGCGTGTGCCTATCGTTGGCAGCCATCACCAGCGGCGCGGCGGCCGAGTTCGTCTTCAGCAACAGCATGTGGGCCGTACGCGTGTCGACCGAGACGATTGGCGTGGTGGCAACTCCGACAGGCCGCGGCGACATCACGGTCGCCTCGCCACAGGCCGACTTGGGACCGGCAGCGGACGAGCGGATCGACGGGAACCGCGCGACATGGTCCCTGCCCGACGTCGGGATGTCAGTCACGATGGAGCTGGAGGGCGACGCGCTCACGACCCGCTTCGTATCTGACGGCGCGGGCGAGTTCGCCTGGCCGGGCATCCCGGGGGAGGTCGCGCGCGGGTGGATACTGCCGCTGCACGAGGGCAACTACGTCCCGACCGAACACGCGGAATGGCAGCGATTCCTGATCGAGCGCGGGGCCACGGACACGACCGAGGGGCTGTCGATGCCGTTCTGGGGCCTCGATTGCGGCGACTACACACTCACGTACATCGCCACGAACGAGCTGAACAACGCCTACCGGTTCGAGGAGCGCGACGGCCGCCTGAGCATGAGCTTCGGCCACGAATTCACCCGCAATTGGGACCACAAGGAGTACGGCCTCACAATCCGGCTAGGAGGCCCGTCGCCGATAGAGCCCGCGCGCAAGTACCGAGAGTGGGTCATCGGGCGCGGCGAGTTCGTGTCGATGCGGCGGAAGATCGAACGGACGCCCGAAGCGGCCAAGTTGCTGGGCGCGGCGCACATCTACCTCTGGGGCGATAAGCTCCTGACGCGTCACGACGTGCGCGGCTGGCCCGAATTCGTGAAGGCTCTCCGGGCGTCGGCATCGCCTCCGCTCGCCCGCCTAGTGTCCCGGCTGGACGAGGACGCGGTCGCGGCGCTGGCCGATATCGAGGCCGACGCCATCGTCTACAAGTACCTGAAGGACACGCTTACGGACGGCATCAGCGAGGCGTTGCGAGGCTCGGGCTACTACAACGCAGCGGCATGGCGCGACGTCGAACTGCCCGACGAGGCCACGCAGCTTCTGGCGGCGGATCGCGCCACGCTGAACGAACCGGACATCTATCGCCTCAACGGCCTCCTGTTGACCGCGGCCCTCCCGGACCTTCTCCTGCCACCGGAGACCTGGGGTGACGGCGTCTCGACGAAGATGATTAACCGATTCGTGGCCGACGGCCTGGACCGCCTTTGGTTGGGTCTCGACTCCTGGCAGGGCGGATTCCGGCACCCCGCAGCGATCGAGCGGGCCCAGGACGCAGGCTACCTCATCGGCCCGTACGACTCGTTCCACAGCATCCACGACCCCGACGAGGAGGACACCTGGGAAACCGCGCAATTCGACCGAGCGCTGTACGAAACGGGCGCGATCGTCCGCGCCGACGGGTCATACAAGCGGGGCTTCAAGCAGAAGGGCTACAACCTCAGCCCCATCGCCGCGCGCCCGCATGTCGAGCGACGCGTGACTTGGATCGTCGATTCCATGCGGCGGCCGTACAACTCGTGGTTCGTCGACTGCGACGCCTACGGCGAACTGTTCGACGACTACTCCGAGCTGCATCCCGCGACGCAGCTCGACGACATGCGAGAACGTCTCCGCCGCATGGCATGGATAGTCGACGAGCACGGCGCGGTAGTCGGCTCCGAGGGGGGCTCGGCGTACGCGGCGTCGACGATACACTTCGCCCATGGCATGACTACGCCCGTCGTGGGCTGGGGCGACCCGGACTTCAAGGACAAGGAGTCTCCGTACTACCTCGGCGGCTACTGGCCTTCGGACGGCCCCGCGGTGTTCACGAAGCAGGTACCGCTGAAGCCTGAATACTACCTGCCCTACTTCGACCCGACGTATCGACTGCCGCTGTTCCAGACGGCGTTCCACGACTCGGTCGTCACGACGCATCAGTGGGGGTACGCGAGCCTCAAGTTCTCCGACCAGATAGCGACAACGGCGCTCGCGGAAGCTCTCTACTCCGTCCCGCCGATGTACCACATGAATCTCGACGAGTACCGCAAGCATCGGACCCGGATGCTGGCGCACTACAGCTTCCTGTCGCCGATACTGCGCGCGTTCGCGCTGGAGGCTCTGACCGACTTTGAGTGGGTCACGGAAGACCGGCTCGTGCAGAGGACCGTCTTCGGGGACGCAGGGGAGGTCGTGGCGAACTTCGGGGACCAGGCGTACGAGCATGGCGGGGCGCGGATACCGGCGAGAGGCGTCCTCGCGCGGGTGGGCGGGGAAGCGACGACGTACGTGCCGTAGCCGTTTACCCCGTGATCCGTTCAGGGGCCGAGTACCCGTTGAACCGCCCGTCTCGCAGGAAGCCGACGAGCGTCATATCCGCCTCCAGGGCCATATCCACCGCGAGACTGGACGGAGCCCCGATGGCCGCGAGTAGTGTCACGCCGGCCACCCAGCACTTCTGCACGATCTCGTAGCCGACGCGCCCGGTGACCAGAACGACGTGCCGATCCAGCGGCGTGTGCCCCGCGAGCAGACTGGCGCCGATGACCGCATCGGTGGCATTGTGGCGCCCGATGTCCTCACGTCGCAGGATCAGGTCGCCGGACAGGTCGAACAGCCCCGTGGCATGTATGCCGCCCGTCCTGTCGAACGTGGACTGTTCCTCTCGCAGACGATCCCCGACCGAGCTGAGGACGTCGGCCGACACCGTCTGATCCCTCGGGAGGGCGCGAAGCTCCGCGGTGAGGTCCGCCACGACGGTGCGGCCGCACACGCCGCAGGCGGCTGTGCTGAGGAATGAGCGGCGCAGAACCATGTCGGGTGGCGAACAGGCGGGATGCAGGCCTACGACGATCCGGTTGGCGCGGTTGTCTCGTGGTAACCGCGGGTCGACGGAGTGATCGACGGACAGTACGTCATCTCGTGTGCGGACGATGCGCTCGGAGTACAGCAGGCCGACGGCGAGTTCCGCGTCGTTTCCAGGGGTCCGCATGGTCGTTAGGAGCGGCAGCGCGGAACCGTCGTGCTCGATAACGATCTCGAGCGGCTCCTCGACGGCGAGCCAATCATCCGCCCGCGACGAACCACCCGACTCCCATCGCCGCATGTCAACGCGCTCGGAGCGGCGGTCCCTTGCCATCAGCGGCCTGTCCTCACGATGGCTCCGAGGCGCCGAGCGACGCGCTAACGACGGTCGTTGCCCTGATACAGCCGCTCGCCACGCACCAACACGCGCTTCTCATTGTCGACGTCCATCAGTTCGTCGACGCTATGGTAGCCGAGGGTCATGCTCGTGCGGCTGCCGTCGGTGGCGTTGGGGCCCACGCCGTGGAAGATCATGCTGTCGATCGCGAGCAACCCGCCGGCGTCCATCGGCACGGGGACCATCTGGTCCAAGAGTCCCGCTTCGGCCATTCGGTCGGCGCCCTCGTGGCTGGGAGAAGTCATGCCGGATTCCAGCAGGTGTGTCCCCGGGATGACGCGGGTGCACCCGTTCTGCATCGTCGATTCTTCGAGGTAGATGAGCACGGTCACGATGGTTCTCGACCATTGCAGCACATCACGGTGCAGGTAGGCGCTGCCGTCCTCACGGAGGCGAAGTGTCGCGTGGTTGTGCCGGTTCCTGATGAATTCGATGTTGGGCCCAAGGAGCGAAGCCAGTGGGTCGAGGATCTCGCTGGACGTAATCGTGCGTTCGAACACGCCGCCGCGTGCCCACACATCGCTTATGCGGACAGGCCTGCCCTTGTGTCGGACGACCGGTTCGACCTCGTCGTCGATGTCGCGCCAGATGGCGTCGCGCAGTTCCTCGGTGTGCGACTCGCCCAGCCTGGTCGGCAGCTTAAGGAACCCGTTGTGCCGAAAGAACCGCGCCTGTGATGGCGTGAGTGACATTCGACCCCCCTCGTCACCGGCGCTTATACGTGCCGCAGCGCATCCGTGGGCGGCAGGAACGCTGCTCGGAACGCGGGCAGTATGCCGGCGATCACGCCGATTATCCCCGCGACCAGCATCGCGAATAGCGCGGCGTCCAGCGACACTACGGACGGCCACACCCAACCTCCCGGCGGACCCCCGCCACGATTCAACAGCGACGAGATCGCAAACGCGGCGATCTTCCCCAGGCCCCAGCCGACGCCAACGCCAGCGACGCCCCCAATGGTCCCCAACACGAGCGATTCGATGAGGAACTGATACAGGATGTGGACGCGATGGGCCCCGACGGCCTTCCGCAGTCCGATCTCGTAGGTGCGCTCCGTCACGGACACGAGCATCATATTCATGATGCCGACTCCTCCGACAACGAGCGCGATGCTCGCTACGCCGGTCAGGAACGCCTTCATCACGAAGCTGACCTTCCCGACCTCCTCCATGATCTGGTCGGAGGTCTGGAACCGGAACGCCGCCGTCGCGTCGGGGATCATATGGCGCCGCTGTAAGATGACCTTCACCTCACGGACGGCCTTCCTCACCTGGAGCGTGGACTTCGCGCGGATGAAGAAGACACCGACGTACTCGTGCCCGGAGAATCGCTCCTGGAACGTCGTGAGCGGGAGCAGAAGGTTGTTGTTGGTCCCAGTGAAGTCCGGGGAGTTGTCGGGCTTCTTCTCCATGACCCCCACGACCGTCATGCGGACGCCCCTGATGGTGATCTGCTCACCCAACGCCGAGGCCCCCTTGTACAGATCGCGCTCGATGTCCGTCCCGATGACGCAGACGCGTTCTTTGCGTTCGATGTCGAGCGCTGTCAGGAATCGCCCGCGATCTATGAACCAGTTGTGCCCCCGGTCGTAGTCGGGGGAAGTGCCGATCATGCGCACCTGCTTGTATTGGGAGCCGTGGCGCGCGGTGGCCTCCCACCAGTTCTCCGGCACGACGAACTTGACCGACGGCGCGTCGGATTCTATCGCGAGGACATCGCCGTATTCGAGATATGCGCGGCTCTTGTTGCGTTCCCATTTGCCATCGGCCCGCTGGACCCAATCGTCACGCCAGCACACGATGCCGTTTCCCATGCCCATATTCTCGAGGAGGCCGATGACCATCTTGTTCAGGCCCTCGCTCACCGACACGGATACGGTCACCGCGCATATCCCGATGACCATGCCGAGCATCGTCAACCCGGCGCGAAGCTTCTGGCGAAACAGCGCCATGAAGCCCTGGAACACACTGTGCGTAAGGACCATCCTGGACCCGTCGTGTTGAGCCGTGGCGCGACCACGGCGCCGACATCGCCTCGATGCCGCGTTGGATCGTGTCGCGCCCTCGGTGTGGGCGCCGGCCCGCTGGCGGAACGGGCTCCGCGATGGCGGATGCGGCCGCAGGCCCGCTACACGTGCCGCAGCGCGTCGGTCGGTGGCAAGAACGCCGCTCGGAACGCAGGCAGTATACCGGCGATCACGCCAATGATTCCCGCGACCAGCATCGCGAACAGCGCGGCGTCGAGGGACACCACGGAGGGCCACGTGAACCCTCCCGGGGGCCCGCCGCCGCCGCGATTCAGCAGCGACGAGATCGCGAAGGCGGCGATCTTCCCCAGGCCCCAGCCAACGCCAACGCCAACGACGCCACCAAGCGCTCCCAGCACCACCGATTCGATCAGGAACTGGTACAGAATGTGAACGCGATGGGCGCCGACCGCCTTTCTCAGTCCGATTTCGTAGGTGCGCTCCGTGACGGACACGAGCATCATGTTCATGATACCCCCCCCGCCGACGACGAGGGCGATGCTCGCCACGCCCGTCAGGAACGCCTTCATCACGAAGCTGATCTGCCCCACATCCTTCATGATCTCGTCGGAGGTGAAGAAGCTGAATGCCTGGGTGGCGTCAGGGATCATGTGCCGCCGCTGTAGGATGACCTTCACCTCGCGCGCGGCCTGCTTCACGTGCAGCGTCGACTTGGCGCGGATGAAGAACACGCCGACGAATTGGTGGCCTGAGAAGCGCTCCTGAAACGTCGTCAGGGGCATCAGGATGGTGTTGTTCGTGCCTGTGAATCCCGGCGAGTTGTCGGCCTTCGCCTCCATGATTCCTACGATCGTCAGCCGCGCGCTGCCGACGGTTATCTGCTCGCCGATGGCGGGCCCGCCCTTGTAGAGATCGCGTCGGATGTCGGTCCCGACCACGCACACCTGGGCCTTCCGTTCGATGTCCAGGTCCGTCAGGAACCGCCCGCTGCCCGTGTACCAGTTGTGCCCTCGCATGTAGTCGGGGGTGGTGCCGACCAGCCGCACCTGCTTGTACTGCGCATCGTGACGCGCGGTCAGGTCCCACTCATTCTCCGGTACGACGAACTTCACCGACGGAGCGTCCGACTCGATGGCCAGGGCGTCACTGTATCTCAGGTAGGCGCGGCTGGTGTTGCGCACCCACTTGCCGTCGGACTGCTGAACCCAACCGTCGCGCCAGCATACGATGCCGTTGCCCATTCCCATGTTCTCGAGGAGGCCGATGACCATCTTGTTCAGGCCTTCGCTCACGGACACGGACACGGTGACCGCGCATATTCCGATGACCATGCCCAGCATCGTCAGGCCGGCGCGAAGCTTCTGTCGGAACAGCGCCGTGAAGCCCTGTATGAGACTGTGCGAAAAGACCATCGCTCGCCCCGCCTACTGGTGCCGTAGCGCTTCGACCGGAGGCAGTTGGGCGGCTCGGATCGCCGGCCCCAGACCCGCAAGCACGCCCGTCACGGAGCCGACGGTGACCGAGATCGTGACGGAAGTCCAGGAGAAGAGAGACGGCCACTCTCCCTCCTTCATGATGAATTTCACCACCGCAAACGCCAACGCCCGCTCGGTGAGCCACCCGAACAGGATGCCGATACTGCTCCCCACCAGGCAGAGCAACACGCCTTCCATGAGGAACTGGATGGCGATGTCCATCCGACTCGCGCCGACCGCCTTGCGGATTCCGATCTCTCGAATGCGCTCGGCGACACTGACGAGCATGATGTTCAGGATGCCTATGCCACCCACGAGCAAGGACATCCCGGCGACGACCCCAAGCGCCGTCTTTATCGCCGCGCCCATGATGTTCGCCTCGCGCTCCATGTTGGCAGCCTGCGAGTAGATGCGGAAGAAATTCTCGCCCCCGTGGTAACGCCGCAGCACCACTTCGACTTCCTGCTGCGCGCGTTCCCGCGCAGCAGGAGATACGGCCTCCAACAGCAGATTGTCGATTCGCCGGCTGCCGAAAAACGTGCTGTTCGCCGTGGTGATCGGGATGAACACCTGGTTGTCCATGCTGCCGGCGGGGCTGTTGCCGCCGCCCTTCGACTCCATCACCCCCACGACGGTGAACCGCTGGTTGTTCATCCGCAGTTCCTGGCCGACAGGGTCTATGTTCCCGAATAGGTCCCGGGCCACCTCTGAGCCGATGACGGCCGCCTTG
>NYZG01000191.1 GCA_002687025.1 Candidatus Poribacteria bacterium | reverse complement strand
CGGCATAGTCGCCTTCCGCCGCGAGTTCTTCTCGGCGGCGTTCGATGGTCTGACCGGCTGAGGGACGTTGAGGCGGGCGACCTACCGAAGCCGCGGCAGCACGGCGGGGGCCGCAGTGCTGTACATCACCCACATGCCCATGGCGACGAGGCCGAGGGCAAGCACCCGCTGCATGAGTAGTTGCGGCGTGCCGGCGGTGAGGTAGGGGCGGAGGGCGACGGGGACGTTCGAAGCGTGAAGCCAGGGCGCCCCCAGCTTGGACCGAAGCCAATGTCCCGTGGTGATCGTCGTGGCGCCGTGGATCTCCGCGCCGACGCGCGCGCCGACCTGCCCGCCGAGGATGCCGCCCAGGACCAGTAGCGGGATCGTCAGCGGGTGCTCCGCGAGCGTGCCTCCGACCGCTCCGGTCAGCACGGGAAGAACGAGTCCCGCCACCGCGATCGCCGCGAACGCCCCGAGCAGCCACGGGCCGGCGCCTACGAGACGAGGTCGCCACACAGTAGACAGCGCCAACACGGCCGCCGCCGCAAGCCACACGTAACCGGTCGCGCCGCCGAGTGCCGGCGCCTGCACGTTGCCCGCCCGCACGTGCGCGACCACTCCCGCAGCGGACACGAGAAGGATCATGAACTGCGATGTCGCCGTGGCGATGCCTGACGGGAAGCGGAGCAGCTTCATGAAGGCGGGCACACGTAGGACGCCCCCGCCAATCCCGAGCAGATTGGACAGGAATGCGATCCCCGCGTTGACGGCCATACCGACCGGCGCGGAGTAGGAGTATTCGTAGGCGCGTCCTTCGGCGTCGACTATGCGGCGTCGGAAGCCGGGGCTCGCTGTCTCGCCGGTGGCTTCGGAGGAGTCGAGGTCGGCCAGGCTGACCTGCTCGCGGTGACGCAGGAGCTTGATCCCGCCCGCCGCCAACGCCAGCGCGAACACGGGCCCGAACACGATCTTAGGGATGTGCGCGGTCGCCAACGGAGCGAAGTACCCGGCGATCAGCGCCGGACCCAGCAGCACCGCGGTGGAGACGTAGTCGATCCGTCGCGCGCGGAAGTTCGCCAGCGACCCCGACAGCGACGCGGAGAACACCACCAGCAGCGATGTCGCCGCGACCACCTCGATCCGGTCGTGGAAGACGACCATCAGGATCGGCACGAGCACCGACCCGCCGCCCATGCCCACCATCGCCGCGTATGTGGCTATCGCGAACGACAGCGAGAACGCGAAGTACTCCGGCATCCATCCCCTAACGCCCGCCCGGCCCACGGCATCCGTGGGCGCCGACAGGGAAGGATAGACTTCCTGACGCGAACAGTCAAGAAATACGATGCTATATGACCTAGGCAGTCGTATATAAGCGGCCGGGAATGCCTGCGGCGCATCGCGACGGTGTCTGAGATCCACCCAACACAATGATATACTTGTGTAGTGGCGTCCTCTAGCCCCATGCGACTGGCATCCAGATGGCACGGTGATGATCAAGAATGAGCGGCAATACGGGATCACGAAGGCGCAAGTGCGGAACTTCGCGTCTGCCGTGTCCGTGGCGGAGACGCGCGAGGACGTTCAGCCGGCCCTACGCGACCTGGAGCTACGCGCGCTGCAAAGCCAACTTGAGGAACTACAGGGCGAGTTGGCGGAGTACGACCAACTGAAGTCCGGCGCGCAGGCCGTCCTTGTCGTGGAGCGCTTCGATGAACTACCGGTCGCCCTCATCAAGGCCAGGATCGCTGCACACATGACGCAGAAGGACTTGGCTGAACGTCTTGGGATCAAGGCGCAGCAGATTCAGCAGTACGAAGCGACCGAGTACGCGTCGGCGAGTTTGACGAGGATTCAGGAGGTCATCGACGCGCTCGGCGTCATCGTGAGGAACGAGGTGGTGCTACCCTCTGGGACGGACGTAGCTCGCCGTTCCTGAGTGGCGCGGGTGGCCGTAGCGCGGTCCCACACCGGTGAGATGCACGGCGTGGGACCGGCAACCGGCGGCGCTCACCCGCTCAACAGAGTCTAGCCGTTGGCTATTCGGATGCCCCGGGGCGCCGTTGCCGTAGGGCCGGGAGATCGCCTGGAGGTCGTGTGCGATGCAGCATGGGCATGTCGCTCTCCGTCCTGATTTCCTGGTCCATTGGACCGGCAAGGACATCGAGTCTACCTACGAATCCGCTCTATGCGGAAAGCCTGCAGCGTACGTCGACAGGCTGCGTAGCGCC
Organism: Candidatus Poribacteria bacterium; assembly: GCA_002687025.1. Taxonomy (GTDB): domain Bacteria; phylum Poribacteria; class WGA-4E. Next base: position 11,009 of record NYZG01000191.1, on the reverse strand, counting down.
CTGACAGAGGGCCTATGGATGACCACGCCACGAGAGGTCGTCGCGGGCTACCAAGATAGCGGCATAGATTACACCGTCCCGCTGACCTGCTTTACGGAGATTCGACTTTCCGAGGCCAAGTCGCACGCGGCGAAGTACGGTCAGCTAGGCTTGGGATTCCAGCGCCGGTTTGTGATAGAACGATGCGGCGGGCCCGTCAAGTATGTCTCTGGGGACGATCGCGACCCGATCATCGGAAACCTGGATCTGCTGCTCGGGGCCCTGACGGAGTTGGGGAAGACGCTGCACCCCTCAAGCCTGCGGGGCGCCCTAAAGCGCGTACGCGACCATCCAGATCCAGACACACGCGTATACTTGCAGGAGCTCCTAGAACGTCTCCTTGTCTTGACACAAGCCAAAGTCCAGGGACAGGTGCGTGATGATCGGCTCGCGCTACTGACGAACGGACTGGGGATCGTGTTTGCCCATATGAAGCCGATGTCGTCAGACCCCAACGACGAAGACTTCGAGTACTTCGAGGAGGCCGAATGGAGGATCGTACATACACACCGGGCAGAGGCTGAGGAGCTTCTGGTGGAGACGGGGACGCAACGACCGCCATTCAGGATTCCGTTCGAGCCGCACCATCTCAAAGTCCTTGTCTTCCCGGATGCTGACACTCAGCGCCTAGCGTTCGCGGACGAAACCATCCGACAGTGGTTCGGGGATCCGGCCGCCTATCCCGTGATTGCCACCGTCGGGGCATGTGAACAGTTCTAGCAGACATCCGTCGACGGGGCTTGTGTATGGTCTGCAATGGCCGGCCGCAGACTGCTCCTGGACGCGGACTCCACCGACCGTCTCGTAGCACTGCGGCACCGCGAACGCGATCCTGTGGTGGGAGCTGGGGCAGCCGCCGGACGTTTGCTCGGCCAGGGCGGCCGCCGTACCATAGGAGCGGTCATCCCACGCGCCACGCGGGCGCTGACGCCGAGGAGCATGTCTTGCGGATCATCCTGTATACGGGGAAGGGCGGCGTCGGGAAGACGAGCGTGACCGCCGCGACGGGTCTTCGGTTGGCGGCGTTGGGTCATCGTACGCTGGTGATGTCCATCGACCCCGCGCACAGCCTCGCCGACGCGTTCGACATGGATCGCACGCTGATGGACCACGGCGGCGGGAAGCCCGTCCGTATCCGCGAAAATCTCGACATGCAGGAGATCCTGATCCAGCAGGAGGTAAAGCGTCACTGGGCGTCGGTGTACGACTACGTGACGAAGATGCTCCACGTCTCCGGCATCGACGAGGTGGTCGCCGACGAGCTGGCCATCTTCCCGGGCATGGAGGAGATCTGCAGCCTCCTCTACATCAACCAGTACGTGCGCGAGGAGACGTACGATGTCGTCCTGGTGGACTGCGCGCCCACCGGCGAATCACTGCGCTTCATCAGCATTCCGACGACCCTCGACTGGTACATGTCGAAGGTGTTCAAGCTGGAGCGTCGTGTGATGAAGGTGGCGCGGCCTCTCCTGAAGGGAGTCGCCGGCGTGCCGCTGCCCGAAGACGACATGTTCGTCAACATCGAGACGCTCTTCAACAGCCTGCGGGGCATCGACAGCGTCTTGCGGGACGCCGAGATGACCACCGTCCGGTTGGTGACCAACCCCGAGAAGATGGTCCTCAAAGAGACGCAGCGGGCGTTCATGTACTTCTGTCTGTACGGCCTGACCGTCGACGCGGTGATAATCAACCGCATCCTGCCCGACGACGCGGACGGCGAGTTCATGGACGCCTGGCGCAAGACGCAGCAGGGCTACCTAGAGAACATCGAGGAGTTCTTCGCCAGCGTGCCGATATGGCGGGTGCCGATGTTCCGCGGCGAGGTGCTCGGCACGGAGGGGCTCGAACGGTTGGGCGACGCGCTCTACGGCGACGAGGACCCAAGCCCCCCGAACACATCCGAAGCCCCGATGTCGTTCACCAAGGACGGGGACGATACGCTGCTACGCATGAAGCTGCCGTTCGTGCGCGCGGCGGAAATCGACCTGTCCGCCTTTAACGACGAGCTCGTCGTACAGATCGGGAACTTCAAGCGGCATGTGTCGCTGCCGCGCAATCTGGTCGGCGTGAAGCCGGGCAAGGCGCGCCGCGACGGCGACGTGCTCGAGATCGCCTTCCCCGCCTGACCGTGCAGTCGGCCCACGCGGACGGGTCGCGTACGCGGAAACACGCGCCGCCGTAGCATGACCGCGCGTGCTGTATAAGATGAACCGCGCCTACTTGTCGAAGTAGGCGTAGTTCTTCTTGATGTAGTCGGTCCACTGTTCCGGGACGGCATCTTCCTCGAAGATGGCCTCGACCGGGCATTCGGGCTCACACACGCCACAGTCGATGCACTCGTCCGGCTCGATGTAGAACTGGTCCGTGCCTTCGTGGATGCAGTCCACCGGGCACACGTCGACGCAGGCCGAATCCTTCACCTCGACGCATGGCTCGCAGATGATAAACGCCATGTGCGCACACCTCTCTGAATCTGTCGCGTTCTCCGGGAATCCCGGGGGCCGAGGTCGGCTGCTCACAGAGCGCGCGATCGCAGTCTACGCGCCGTTCCCCGGGGAGTCCTCCTCTATCATAGCGCATAACGGCGCGGTATGTGTATCGCATGTCCCCGCGTCTGAAAGCGCCGATGTCCGCGCCTGGCGCATCGTGCGCTCGTCGCGCCTACGCCACGCGTCGACGGACGGAAAAGGGCGCCGGATTTCCGTCTGGAAGCGGGCGCCTCCCGGCAATGACGCGGGGCCTGCGCAGGTGGAAAGCCAGCGGCAACCACCGGCCCGGCAGTTCCCAGCGCCTGCCCGCTCCGCTATGATGCGTGACGCCCCGCGACACTCCGCAAACGGAGGACGACCGTTGAGCGCACGCCCGAACGTCATCGTATTCTTCACGGACCAACAGCGGTGGGACACGAGCGGGCTGCACGGTAACCCACTCGACCTGACTCCCAACTTCGACCGCATGGCACAGCGCGGCACGCACGTTGCCAACTCGTTCACGTGTCAGCCCGTGTGCGGCCCCGCGAGGTCGTGTCTACAGACCGGCCAATACGCGACGCAGACGGGATGCTGGCGGAACGGCATCGGATTGTCCGAGGACACGGTGACGCTCGCGCATCACTTCCGCAATGCCGGCTACGACACGGGCTACATCGGCAAGTGGCATCTGTACGACCGCGACGAGATCGGCCCCGTCCCCGAATCTCACCGCATGGGCTACGACTACTGGCTGGCGTCCAACGTGCTGGAGTTCACCTCCGACGCCTACCACACGGTGATGTTCGACAACGACGACAACGAGGTGTTCCTCCCCGGCTACCGCGTCGACGGACAGACGGACGCGATCATCCGCTACGTCGCGGATCACCGGGAAGACCCGTTCTTCCTGTTCACGTCGTACATCGAGCCGCACCATCAGAACCACATCGACGACTACCCGCCGCCCGACGGGTATCGCGAGCGGTATGCCGGCAAGTGGACCCCGCCCGACCTGGCAGCGCTAGGCGGGTCGACACAGCAGCATCTCGCGGGCTACTACGGCATGGTGAAGCGTTTGGACGAGGCGCTCGGTCGCCTGCTCGACGCGCTCAAGAGCATGGACATGCTCGACAACACGATCATCCTCTTCACGTCCGACCACGGCTGCCACTTCAAGACGCGGAATAGCGAATACAAGCGCTCGTGTCACGAGAGCTCGATACGCGTGCCGACCGCGTTCCATGGCCCCGGCTTCATGGGCGGCGGTCACGTGCACGAACTCGTCAGCCTCGTCGACCTGCCGCCGACGCTGCTCGACGCCGCCGGCCTGCCCGTACCGGACGACATGTCGGGCCGGTCGATAGTGCCGCTGCTGCGCGGAGATGCCGACGGCTGGCCGGAAGAGGCGTTCGTGCAGATCAGCGAGGCGCAGGTCGGACGCGCCGTGCGCACGCATCGGTGGAAGTACTGCGTCGACGCGCCCGAGAAGGGCGGCGGCCGTGACGCCGGCTCCGACCGATACGTGGAGCAGTACCTCTACGACCTGGAATACGATCCATACGAGCTCACGAACCTCATCGAGCGGCAGTCGCATCGCAGCGTCGCGGACGTGATGCGGGAGCGTCTCGTGCGGCGCATGACCGAGGTAGGTGAGGAGGCGCCGGTGATTGTGCCGCCGCCGAACATACGGCCTGGCGGGCAGCGCATCGTGTCGGAGGCGGAGGCCCGGCAGTAGTCCGACGCGGCCGTCGAGACCACCTCGGCGGCCCGCGAGGAGGAGGCGGGATGCGGATCGAGCGCGTCGAAGCGACGGAAGTCTTCATCCCGTACGATGCCCCTGTGGGCCCGTACGCCGGGCGTCGAGGAGCCACCCAGGGAGCGACCGCGCTGATCGTGCGTGTCGAGACGGACGCGAACGTCGTCGGGTGGGGCGAAGGCCACGGCGCCCTGGACGCTGATCCCATGGCGAGCCTGCGCGGACGTGATGCCACAGACATCGAGGGCGCTCTCGCCGCGATGGAAGAAGCCGGCATGTCCCGCGGCCCCACGTCCGGCGTCGAGATGGCCCTGTGGGATGCGGTCGGGAAGTACGCCGGGCTGCCCCTGTGTGGATTGCTGGGAGGCGTTCTGCGCGAGGAGGTCGATTTCTGCGGATGCATGGGCATCAAGGAGCCGGCGCGATCCGTCGCGACCGCCCGCGAATACATGAACCGGTGGGGCTTCCAGTACATCAAGACCAAGGCGGGAGACGACCCCGAGCAGGATCTCGCCATCGCCGAGGCGATCCAACGAGAGATCGGCGACGAAGCTGTGTTGCGTCCAGACGCGAACAGTGGCTACGACATCGAGACGACAGAGCGTGTGCTGCGGGCCATGTCCGCGCTGGGCATCCGCTACTTCGAGGATCCGTGCCCGTCGGACCAGGTTGAGGACCTGCGTCGGTTCCGCGAGACGATCGACATCCGTATCCTCGTAAACATGGGCGTGGAGACGCCGGACACGGTCCTGCCGCTACTCGCGAACGAAGCCGTCGATGTCGTGATGCCGGACTTCCCTAATGCCGGCGGGATACTGCCGGTGCGCAAGATCGCGGCGATCGCGGAGGCGTATGGCATCCCTTGTCTGATGCACTGTTCCCACGATCTGGGACTGAAGACCGCGGCGGTCACGCACGTCGCGGCGGCCACTCCGAACTTCTCAGGCCCGAACGACACCTGCTATCACGGGCTCAGCGACGATATCCTCGCCGAGCCGCTCACGTTCGAAGGCGGACGCGTCCGCGTGCCGACGAATCCAGGCCTCGGCGTTGAGGTGGACGAAGCGAAGCTGGCCCGGTACGCGCGGTAGTCCACGAACTCAGCCGCGGTGGAGGGCAGCAGGATGATGGTGCTCACAGTCGGGATTCTCGTGTGCGCCTCCGTTCCCGACTGGGTCCACTTCCCAGGGCAGGAGTGGGAGAAGGCCTCGCCTTCTGAGGCGGGACTGGACGCACGGCGCTTCGAGGCATGGGTGGCGGAGCGCGACCCGGCCTTCCGCAAGGCGTACGGTGGGCAGACGCCTGCGCATGGCGGCGTCGTCATCGCCAGGGGCGGCTACATCCTCCATACGTGGGGCGACGCTGAGTTCCGGTACCAGAGCGCATCGCTTGCGAAGACGTTCACGCGCATGGCGCTGCAGCTTGCGATTGACGACGGGCGTGTGTCGTCTGCCGACGACCTCGTTGCCACGTACTGGACCGGGGAAGCCACGCTCGAAGACCACAAGGTGATGAACACCGGGCACAACGCCCGCGTCCGCTTCATCGACCTGCAAGATATGCGTGGCGGCTTCCCGGTCACTAACGGCTTCTTCTGGGAAACAGGGCGCGATGTCCCCGACTGGGCGCGATCCACCGGGGATCCCGACTACGACAACTACGCGCACGTGCCGCCCGGCACACATCGCGTCTATTCGAGTGGCGGCTATTGGCGTCTATCGCAGGCGCTGACCGCGATATGGGGCCGCGACTTGAAGGATCTCCTGGATGAGCGCATCTTCGGCCCCATCGGTATCCCGGCCGCGCGTTGGGATTGGTTGACGGGCGAGAACGTGCGCGAGACACGTGACTTCTACCCCGAAATGCCGAACTACGGAGGGTACCTCGATCCGCCGTACCATCTCGACGGCCACGTCGTACGGGGCGGCGGCGGGTGGGCCGTGATGAGCGCGGCGGACTTCGCGCGGATAGGGCTGCTCGTGGCAACCGGCGGCGTATGGGCAGGTGAGCGGCTCATCTCCGGGCTCGGAGGGAATATCGGCGTTGCCGCAAACCGCATGGAGGGATGGGGCCTGATCGAGGGAACGGACGCCTATTTCTCCTTCGGGAAGGTCACGACGGGCTTCGACGACCCGACGCCCGAGGAGATGGCGAGTTGGGTTCTCGGCGGTGTCCGCATGGGTGAGGACTGACGGCCGGGCGAACCGGAGCCCACCGCACGCGCGGGATTGGCGTGCCGCTCTGCGGCCTACGGGGGTGCTAACGGCGGCGCCTGAGTTGTGCCCATGTGGTCGTCAGTCTGCCGGCGGGAGAAACTGCCAAGCCCGCGACGGCAGGGCCGTCTGCCATGAAGTCGTCGTACTTCGTCTCGGCGCTTTCATTTGCCAAGCCTATGCGCCCGACCGGCATCTTCGCGAACGAGTGGCGGTTCATCTCGTCGTCCTCGTCGTCGTAGATGACGACGTCATTCCCCTCGATGACCACCGTATATGGGGGAAGAGGCTCTACCCGTCCGATGCGGGCGTCGTCGACCTCGCCGAAGTTCTGTTCGCCGCCGATGAGCGCGCTCTTCTCGATGGTCCAGCTCCCCCGGCCGATGCGTGCGCCTGCGTAGTACACCTCCGTCTCGCTGACATAGGCGAAGATTATGTACCCGTTCGCCCACCCACCCGCGACGTGCTGCTCGGTGACCTGGATGCGCAGGCCGTCATGCGTCTCGATATCGGAGAAGAGAGCGAAAGCGCCGTCGCCGATCGCCGGACTGAGCCCGTGCCACCACCCGTCCTTTGTCTCCCAGTCGCCCTGCAGTACCTCCCACATTGCGTCGGTGAAGTCGGGGTCTTCGAAGTCGTCTCGCAGCGTGTCGGCGACGCCCCCGGAGGCGATCCCGATACTCAGGCAGGCGGACCATGCAATGATCCGATGTAGTGTCATGGGTTACCCCCTGTTCATGTGTGCGGTCGGTCAGCGGAAGTGACGCGCCCCTCGCGGAGGGCATAGACGGTCTCCCACGGCGCGGGAGTGGCGGGCGGGTAGCGGCCGACCGGCCTAGCTCTCGTCGGAGTCGCCGGAGAGTTGGGGACGGGCGGTGCTGCCCGTAACGGCCTTGGAGGACTCGACGCGCTCGAGGAACTTGCCCTGGGCGCTGGCGGTGCGTGCCTTGAGCTTGTACTGTCGGGTGCGCTCTTCGAGGGACTTGCCGGTCATCTCCTCGGTCATGCTGGCCTTGGCGTGCAGGCGCCCCATCTTCTGACGCAACTCGTTCAAGGCCTGCGAGTCGTCGTCGATGGTCATGCCGGATATCTCGCGGTTCAGGCGTATCGTCTCGGTGTCGACCTGCGCCTGCGCGACGGCGGTGTCTTTCTCGTCGTCGAGTCTCTTGAGCTTTGCCTGGAACTCTACGAGCTTGCCCTGGTATTCGTCGATGCGCGAGGCGGCGGAGTCGCGGCTTTCGGTGAGGGTAGCCAGCTTCTCGAGGAGGGCTTCCTCCTGCTCTTGGAGCATGGCTCCGATCATCATGGCCTCTTCGGCGACGGCCTTGTCGTCGGACTGCGCGTCGACGACCGCCTGGTCGAGCATGTTCTGGACTTCCTCGAGCTCGCGGCGGCCGTTGTCGATGTTGTCTTCGAGCTGTTTCCGGTTGTAGACGAGCCCGGAGACGGCGTCCTCCATCTTCTCGTACTTCTTCTTCTCGGACTTCAGCGCCTGGTTGTAGACGATCTCAGGCCGCGAGGCCTCCAGCCGGCTCTGGCTGCTGTGCAACCACCCGGTGCTGAAGCTCCAGAAACGTACGAAGATGTTCGCCATGGCATTCGCCCTTCCCGCATCGACTACTCCGCATCGTAGCACCCGCTAAATGGCTTGTCAATTGCGCTCATGCGACGTCAGAGCGAGGCGCGCAAGGCCGCCGATCGACTCGATGACCGTGCCGAGGGCCTGGCACATGGACGCGTAGGCCGCGACCGCTTCGTCCGCCTCCTCACCCTCCAACACGCGTGGCTGCAGGCGCTTCTGAGGATCGTCGCCCGGCTCTGGGATCGCGTCGACCGCGATGGGCAGCCACTCGACGCGCACGGGGGTCGCGTCATCGAAGACCACCGTGGGCACGAGCATCCGGCTGTGCCGCTTGGTCCCCATGCCCGCGACGAACTCCCCGAGGCTGTGGAATATCGGACGTCCGTTGTACACTTCGGCTCCCAGATACGTCTGCGCCCGGACGCCGAAGACCGCCGCGGCTCCCGCGTCGATGGCCATTCGGCCGAACAGTCTCTGCTTGCCGTCGACGACATCGTCGGCCGCTTCGCCCCAGTTGTAGAACACCAGGACAACGTCCGCGGTTGCGCTCGCGTTGGCTACATCTTCGCGTATCGAGGAGCGCAACGCCGCGTTCGTTCCCGCTTCGGCCTGTCCCGCGTGGAAGCGTCGCACGCCGTGAAGATACGCCAGGCATGCCACCGATACGCCGCCGGTGCGGTGCAACGAGTACATCCGCGCGAGCGTGTCGTTCATGCCGGCGCCGAACGTGCCGACGCCGACGTCTTCGAGGATCTGGCGCGTCGCGGTCAGACCGTCGTCGCCGTAGTCCATCAGGCGTAGGTCGGCGATCGCGACGCCGTCGATCCCCGCTTCGGACAGGACGAGCGCGACGAGTGGACTCGACCGGAACGGCTCTCGCACAACCGGTTCGGGCTCGCCCGTGTCGCCGATGCCTCCGCCGAGAAACGCGAAGGTGAGGTCCGGTTCGGACAGCGCGGAGCCCAGTTCGGCAAACGGAGAGACGGTCCCACGGCGGGTCAACGTGCTGGTCCACTCGCGGCCGAAGGCGATGTTACCGACGACGCGCACCGTCCACTCCTCGGCGCCGGCCGAGGCGGCAGAGCTGGCGAGTAGTAGGAGCAGAAGCGCCCGGCGAATCATGCGCGCGAATCCTCGTAGCCGCACACGGCGGCTGCGTACACGTCGCGGATCGGCGCCTCGGCCTGTTCGGCGAGCCGTCGGCAGTCCTCGAACTCGGGGGCGACCTTGTGGACGTTCCCCGCCATCCCCACCTTCACGGTCACCGAGCCGTAGGGCGTGTCGACGGCATGATACTCGCGCGCGAGCGTGTTGCGGGACGCCTCCCACATTCGCACGCCGAAGGTCGTCGTGTGTTCCAGGATAAGCGCCGCCAGCGCCTTCGCGTCATCGTGGCGGCAGAGGACCGACAGTTGGTACGCCGGGCGGCTCTTCTTCATCATGATGGGCGTGAAGTATGCGTCGAGGGCGCCGCGTTTCATGAGCAGCTCCAGGACGTATCCGAATGCCTCGGGGGACTGGTCGTCGATGTTGGTCTGGACGATGGTGATGCTGTCGGCCACGCCGCTGGCGCTGTCGCCGTTCTTCGTCCCGAGGAGCACGCGGAGCATGTTCGGCTGCTCTTCGAGGTCGCGCCCGCCGGCGCCGTAGCCGATGGCGTCGACGGTCATGCGGGGGATCGCGCCGAAGCTCGACGCCAACGTCGAGATGATCGCCGCGCCCGTGGGGGTGACCAACTCCTTCTCAATGTCGGACGGCTGGATCGGCACGTCCTTGAGGAGCTCCATCGTGCCGGGCGCGGGCAACGGCATCAGACCGTGCGCGCATTTCACGAAGCCGCGCCCGGCCGGTATCGGCGAGGCGTACACCTCCTGAATGCCCATCAGATACACTGCGATCGCGGCCCCCACGATGTCCACGATGGAGTCGATGGCGCCGACTTCGTGGAAGTGGATCTGCTCGCGCGTCACGCGATGCGCGGCGGCCTCGGCGTCCGCCAGACTGGTGAATATGCGCATGGCGCAGCGCTTGATCTCGTCGTCGAGGGAGCTCCCCTCGACGATCTTGGCGATGTCGCTCAGGTGTCGGTGGGCGTGTTCGCCGCTGTTGTCCTCGACATCCACCTTCGTGGCGGCGATGGAGTGCCGCTTCACGTCGGATGCGGACAGCTCCCAGCCCTCGAGCGGCAGCTTGCGGAGTTCGCTCTCCAGGTCGCCGAGGTCGAGGCCGGCGTCCACCATGGCGCCGAGGAACATGTCGCCGCTGATGCCCGAGAAACAGTCGAAGTATGCGATTCTCATGGGTCTCCGGTACGGCGCCCGCCCACGTGTGTGGGCCATTGGGTCACGCGCCCAGTTTGGGCATCTCGGCGCGGCTCATCCCCGCGCGTGCGGGGCACATCAGTACCGGCGATTATACTCGATCGCGGTGTGTCGTATGCCGAGTGACCGGACTGTGTGGCGCGGGAGTCTCGGAGGCTGGCCTTACACGCTGCGGTCTTACCGGTCCTTGAGTCTACCCCACGTAGACGCCAGCCGATGCGCGGGATCTATGGCGAAGGGGAGTATCTTGTTGTCCTCGAGCCACTCCTCCGCCTCGTCGTCCGTCGGCGTGAGGCCGTCGTTCCTCAGGCAGAAGATGTCGAGGCTGGCGTTGTTCTCACGCTCCGCGATCAGAAGCACGTTGTCCGAGCCCTTCTCCAGCGTGATGCCGTTCCACCCCGTCCACTCCCAGTCGTCCCACTGCGCTCCGCCATGCGCCGCGACCGGCAGATTGAACTTCTTGCCGCCGTCGTTGCTGATCTGCCAGAAGAAGGAGTCCGATCCCGTCGTGGGCATGATGCTCCGCGCCCACAGTCTGTATGCGCCTGCCTCCCGGACGTGGGATATGGGGTAGTACAGCGGCGCGCACGCCTCGCAGGCGTCGCGGTTGGCCCCCTTCATCGTCAT
>NYZG01000190.1 GCA_002687025.1 Candidatus Poribacteria bacterium | reverse complement strand
GAGCGCGTTGGCGGCGCGCGTAGCGCTGAGGGCCGCCAGCGCAGAGAGCTGGCCCGTGGGGCCCAGGCCGCGCGCGGAGGTAGAAGCCATGATGGACGACGAGCCCGACCTGCGCGACATGCGCGTCGTCAAGCGCGAGTACGGCGAGCTGTACGCCGCGCGCGGGAAGTCGCCAGTGACCGGCTGAACCAAGCCGTCGAGAGGCGGACGGAGGCGGCCTGGCCGCTCGCCGACACATTTTCCCGGCCGTGATCCCGTCCAGATACGTCGTCTCTGTACCTGCCCGGCACGCGAAGACGTCCACGATCCTTGCGCGGGCACGACTGGAGGCGGGGACGCCGCGCTACCGGATCGCGTCTCGGCCGTGGCGAGCCATGAGGTCCATCGCCGGGCCAAGGGGAACGACCTGCGTCGGGTTGAGGTCGTCATGCGTGATGTAGTAGTGCCGCTTGATGTGGTCGAAATCCACCGTCCCCGCGACGCCGGGCTGCTGATACAGGTCGAGGGTGTAGCCGTAGAGATTCGGGTAGTCGATGAGTCGGCGTAGGTTGCACTTGAAGTGACCGTGGTACACCGCGTCGAAGCGGATGAGCGTGGGGAACAGACGCCAGTCGGCCTCGGTGATCCCGGCGCCGACGAGGTATCGCTGGTCGGACAGACGCTCCTCGAGCCGGTCCAGGGCGCCGAATAGCGCGGTGACGGCCTTCTCGTAGGCATGCTGCGTGGTCGCGAACCCCGAGCGGTACACGCCGTCGTTGATGTTCGGATACACGAAGTCGTTGACGCGGTCGATCTCGGGGAGGAGTTCGTCGGGCAGTAGGTTCAGGTCGGCGTCGGTGTAGTCGTCGAAGGCCGCGTTCAGCATGCGCATGATGTCTTCGTCGACGTTGCTGACGATGCGGCCGGTCTGCCTGTCCCATAGAACCGGCACCGTCACGCGCGCGTCGTAGCCAGGCGTCGTCGCCGTGTACGCCTGCTTCAGGAACTGCCAGCCGTTCATCGGGTCCTCGGAGTGGCCGGGTCCTGCCCGGAATGCCCAGCCGTCTTCGTCGTTTCTGATCGGGTCGACGACGGTCAGCCCGATGACGTCTTCGAGGCGCTTGAGCTTCCGCACGATGATCGTGCGATGCGCCCACGGACACGCCAGCGAAACGTACAGGTGGTATCGGCCGGGCTCGGCCGGATGGCCCGACGAGCCGTCGCGAGTGACCCAATCCCGGAATACGTCGTCTTGGCGATCCCAGTCGCCCTTGTCGGTCGCCTCGTTCGCGTACATCGCTTGCTCCCGAAACACTCGTGCGGCGGCTCCACGGACATTGTGCGGCGCCCCGTGCGGATCATGCACGTGCATCCAGTCTCGCCGCGTGCCGGTCGGCTGTGTGCGCACTATACTTCGGGCACACGCCCGGCGAAGACGCAGGAGACCCCACATGATCCGCTACACCTTGACTGTATGTCTGGCGGCGACATCCGCCGTCGCCTGGATGGCGTGCGCCGGTGCGCCGACCGTCTCGAATGGCGCGCGAACGACTGCGGACCCACCTCCTCGGGTAGTCACGCTGAAACACGACGACGGTACGATGGAGGGGAAACGCAGCATCGCGGGCTCGGGTCACGCCGTGCTGTTCGACCGGCCCGCCGGCGAGTGGGACGTGACGCGCGTGCAGGTGTACGGCAGCCGGTACGGACACCCACAGCCGCCAGACGAGGACTTCAGCGTCTACATCGCCGACGCGGACATGAACGTGCTCGCGCAGGTGGGCGCTCCGTATTCGCGCTTCGCGCGTGGCGAGTGGGCGTGGGTGCTTGTGGACGTGCCCGCCACGCCCGTCCCCGAGCAGTTCTACGTGTGCGCAGCGTTCGATCCAGAGCGGACGAAGGGCGTCTACGTCGGCTACGACGAGGACGCCACCCAGACGCACTCGAAGCGGGCGCTGCCCGGGTCGCACGTCGCGGACGTCAAAGGGAAGATCGACTGGATGATCCGCGCGGTGGTGACGCCGCGCGCCACCGCGGCGGCGGCCACCGACTGATGCCACGGGCGCCTACGCTGGCGTCGCCAGGTCCGCGGCCAGCACTTCCGCCACCACGAGCATGACCTTGCCCTTGTCCGATAGCTGGTAGCGATCCTGCCCGGACTTCGACGCGTATCCCTGCGCGTAGAGCTCGCCCATGTGGTGGTAGAACTGACCCTCGGTCAGGCCCGTGGCGTCGCGCAGCGCGCCGGAGCCCATCGGCGTTTCGCGGCTCAGAGCCCGGAGCAGGATCACGCGCTGCCGGTTGCCCAGCGGCGTGAACAGGCACTCGATGTCCTCTGCCGGAAGTCCGCGGTTGGCCTCCACCGCGGGCGTCGGGACGTAAAGCACCGATCTGTCCGTGCTCAGCGTGCCTTTCCCGCAGTAGCCGGTCTCGTGGGTGAATATGCGCCCGCCATGGACGCACAGGCCTTTGAGCTTCGTGACGGCGATGATGGATCGCTCGTCGTCGTCCAATCCCGGCCCGTCCGCGCCCACCGAGGCCTCCACCGCCTGTAGGCGCTCCGTCAGACTGGCAATCGCGTCTCTCAGCTCGCCCATGCCGCCGTCGGCCGACTCTGTCCGTGCATTCATGGCTTTGCCCTTCCGTGGCTATACGATGCCACTACGTAATAAGATAGCCGCGCTATGTTTGCAGCGCAAGGGCAGGTTGGGATCGCCGTCAGCGATACTGGCGCAATCTGAGGAGCGCGTAACGGGCGCGCGTGCGTGTTGCTTGCCCGCGGGCGTGACGGTCGTCTTCGAGTAGTGACACGCCCGCGTCGTCACCGTCCTCCGCCAGACCGATGGCCGCGGCGCGTCGGATGTCCGGTTCCGCGTCGGCGAGGGCGCGCCGGAGTGCGTCGATGCGTATCGCCGGCTCGTCCTCCCCGTCATCGCTGACGCCCCATCGACGTGTCAGCGCTGTCACTGCCTGTCGGCGAATCCGCACATCCGCGTCGGTGAGGGCCTTCGCGAGCGCGGCGACATGGCCGTCGCGCTGCGCTGCGTGGACGGCCGCGCTGCGCACTCCGGGATGCTCGTGGTACAGGAGGTCCACCACGCTCTCGCCGGGCATGGCGACCCAGAACGCCTCGATACCGTCGTGCCACGTGGCTTCGTCGTTTGGGTCCATCTTTGCCATCGCCCGTCTCCGGGCGAATCGCATGGCGCTGTCGTCCCCAAGTCTGCTCAGCGCGACAGCGGCCGCTCCGTCCACCGCGCCCGGCCCTGACCCGATACTGTGGAACGCGCGCCCGCGAAGCGGCTCAATCGCGCGAGTATCGCCCAACTTCCCGAGCTGCTGCGCGGGCAGGCCGGTCCTGTCGTCCAGCAGCTCAATCCACACGGGGGCCAACCCGGGCGTGTCGAACATCGCGAGCGCCTTGCGCGCGTCTCGGCGGATCAGGTCGGCGTTGCGCACGCGACGTGGGTGTTTGGGGAGGCGGGCAAGCGCGGTAAGGGCAGCGATAGTGGTCGGATCACGCAGGTCGGCTAACGCACGGCAGGTCCGCGCGATGGCGGGGTAGCTTTCGTCGGTGAGGCCATCGATGTCCAGCCGGGCCACCAGTCCCTGCACGTGCGCGCGCGACGGAGTGGCCAACTGAAACTCTGTCCGGTTCGACCTGACGAGCGGCGCCATGCGCGGCGACGCGGACCGGTCGCGCGAAAACTGCGATGGGTGGCCGTAGGACAGCTCTGCGCGATAGACGCCGGGCATGGCGGGCGCACAGTGGCAGCGCACGTCGATCTGCGTGGTGATCCGGTCGCCGGGGGCCAGCGTTCGGACGTGGTCAGTCGTCCGCGCCCGCATCGGTCCGCCGCCGTGGTTGGGGTAGGTCCGTCGCTCTCCATCGGGCAGGATGAGCTCAAGGTCGAAGTCATCGGTGATGTATTTCGCGCTGTCGAACAGGAACGTGTCGATCGTCATTGGCAGATCGCCGCGGTTCGTCAACTCGACGGCCAAGGTGATGTCGTCGGCATACCCATACTCGGCGCGATGCGTGGAAATGCGTATGTCCAGGCCTTCGCGAGGGTTGGCGCCGGGGCGCTCGACGTAAAACGTGTACATCCGCTGGGCAGTCTCTCGGACGGTCGGATCCTCGGCCTGCAGCAACGGCGTGAGAAGCGCGGCCGCGCTTGTTGGGCGGCTCACGGCGATGTGGCCCGCGGCCGATGACGACACGTCGATGGTGTCGTCGCGGAGAAGCGCCAGCCAGTAGGGCTCCGCGGCATCTTCCCAGAGCCAGGAGATGAGCGCGAAAGCCTCCACTGCGGCTTCCCGGTGCGGGTACGATGCGTCCATGGCTAGAGCCGCGAGCTCGTGCAGGGCCTCGACATCGTTGTAGGAGGCCAGGGCGCTTAGCGACTCGTAATAGGCGTAGGGCTTGCGGATCCCCTGCCGCAGGTATGCCCTACCCGCGTCGCCGAGGGACGCCAGAGCCTGGGCGATCGCCATGCGTAGTCCCGCGTCGGGGTTGAATCGTCGGTACGGCTCGGTGGCGTACCGATGATCGAGGAAGGCGCGTCCGTACAGGTCGACGTGATCGGGCGAGGGAGGGACGCCAGCCCATCCTTCCTGCCGCTTCCCGTCGTGGACCGCCTTGAACGCGCTGGCGAGCCCCTCCAGATACGTGGGCGCGGCCCGTCGGACGCCTCGCAGCAGATGCGGCACGAGACGTACGCCGAATTCGCGGGGCAATGGCGAACCCGATATCGCGTGCGTGGAGCTCCTCAGCGTCCACAGCGCGATGGGGATTGCGCGTTCATCGCCGCTGTGTGACAGCGTGCCGGATATCTTCCCCCGCTCATGCCGATCCGCCTTCCTGTCGAGACCCTCCCACATTTCGATCAGCACGGTGACCGCGTCGGCGTCGCCGAATCTCGCTAGCATCTCCGCCGCCCGCCTACGTCCGTATGGCTCGCCGGTGAGGAACGGTCGAAGATGCGGGATCACGCGAGCGTCTCCGGCGCCGGCGAGGAGCTGGCAGCGGGTGTCGCTCGGACCGTTCGGAGGCGTCTTTTCAAGCGAGGAGAGGATCACGTCGGCGGCGTAGGCCCGGTCGATCTTGTCCATTTGCCGCAGTATCGAATCCCGCATCCTCGTTTCGTGCTGCGTCCACAGGATGTCGGTCAGTGGCGCCAACGCATTTGCAGGGGCAAGCTCGCCGATAAGCTGCAGGGCGCCCCGCTGAACCTCAGGAGACTCGCTGTGGAGGAGCTCAAGCAGCACCGGGGTTGCGCCATCTCCGAGCATCACCAACTGGTAGATGGCGGCGCCTTGCGGGGGCAGTAGCCCGTCACTTCGACGGACGTAGGCGGCCGGGTCTCCGAGCGCGTCGATCGCGATGCGCGCTCGTTGCTCGTCGGATATGGCGTCGGGGTCGCGCCGGTCGCCCGCGTCCTGCGCCAAGCAGCTCGACACGACGAGCGACAGGGCCAGCAGCGTCACGATGCGTGGGGCAGTCATAGGTAGGCTCCGAGCGTGAATCGGAACGACGCAACGGGCGCACGACGCCACGCTGCTGCGGGCCTCGGCGCTTGATCGTACCCGAGCGGCTGCGCGCCCCGCAGTGCAGGCCCTGGCAGCGGAACGTGCAGACATCGCGTATCGCACGCCGTGCGCGGCGGCGTCAACGGGCCCCACGAAGTCTGAGCAGGCCCCCACGGGCGCGCGCTCTCGTAGCGTAGTCGGCAGCGTGCAAGTCGGCGCGGAGCAATGCCTCGCCCGAATCGTCACCTGCCTGAGCCAGGCCGCCCGCGGCGGTGCGACGGATGTCAGGTTCGGCGACCGAGAGCGCTCGCTTCAGGGCGCCGATGCGCATCGCGTGTTCTCCCGGCTCGTTGTCGTCCAGGGCGTTGTGCCAGTCAGCCAGGAGTCCGACCGCCTGCCGGCGAATCGCGATGTCCGCGTGTGTGAGCGCCTGGACCAGGACGTCTATGCGGCCTTCACGGCTCGCCGCGCCTAACGCGTGGTAGCGCACGGCAGGATGCTCGTGGCGCAGACGATCCTCCCAGCGCTCGCCTGGCAGCAGCAGACGCAGCGCCTTCGAGCCACCCCACGTGGACGGGTCGTCGGGATCCATGCTTCGCAGCGCGTCCCAACGCATGAAGCGGATGACGCTGTCGTCACCCAGTTCCGCAAGGGCCTTTGCCGACGCGACACTGTCGAAGTTGAGCGCATGCTCGCGGAGGGGGCCCAGCGCACGACGATCGCCCAGCTTCGCTAGCTGCTCGGCCGGCAGGTCCCACTTTCCATTGAGCAACTCGATCCACGTTGGGACCAGCGCCGGCGCGTCGAACTTCGTGAGGGCCTCTCTCGCCCTGTGCAGCATCATGACGCTGTTGCGCTCCCGGTTCAGCTTCACCGGTAGCACGGCGACGGCGCGGAGGGCATCTATCGCGCGTGGGTCGCCCAGTTCGCCGAGCATACGGCAGGCCACCGCGGCGGCTAGGTAGCCTCCGGTCTTCAGGCCGTCGACATCCAGCCGCGCCACGAGCCTGTCGACGTGCTCCCGCGATGGTGGTCTCACGACGAACTCCACCCAATTGGACCGGGCCATGGGCGGAGGCGTCGAGAGATGACCGTAGGAAAGCTGCGCCCGGTATACGCCGGGCTGCGCGGGTCGGCAGTGCTTGCGGATGTCGATCTGCGTGGCGATGCGGCCGCCGGGCTCCAACGTGCGCGCGTTCCCCGTCGATGGCGCCGAGTGGGCGACCCAGTTGCGCTCGGGGTACGTGCGTCGATCTCCGTTCGGCATGACGAGTTCGAGGTTGTAGTCGTCCGACCTGTGGTCGGCTCCGTCGAACAGGTCGTCGCTGTCGAACACGAAGGCGTCGATCGCCACCGGCCGGTCGCCGCTGTTGATTATCTCGACTGACAGTGTCGCGGGCCGGTTGTAGCCGTACGACTCGCGATCCGTGGCGATGCGGATCTCGACCGTTTCGCGTAGGTCGCGGCGCACGCGCTCGCTGTAGCGCGCGTACGCGTGTTCAGCCTTCTCGCGGACGGCTGGGTCGTCGGACTCCAACAGCGGAGCCAGGAGCGTAGGCGCGTCCGTCGGTCGGCTCCAGTTCATGTAGCGCACATATTGCCACGCTGCGTCGACGGTCTCGTCAGCTAGCAGCGTTCGCCAGTACGGCTCGGCCTCCCGTTGCCAGAACCTGGCGAGAGACGCGAACGCCGTCACGGCTGCGTCGCGATACGCGTACTCGGCCTCGGTCGCCAGATCGGCGATTTCGCGTAGCGTCGCGATGTCGTTGTACGAGGCCAGGGCCGTCAGCGCCTCGCGATGCGAATGCGGCGTGTGAACGCCCTGTCGCAGGTACTCCCTGCCCTCATCGCCGAGCGACGCCAGTATCTCCGCGATAGTCCGGCGCAACGTCGCATCGGCGCGGTCGTACGTGCGCGTCTCGTCGCCGTAGCTGGCGTCCAGGAACGCGGCGCCGTACAGGTCGACGTGCTCGGCGCGGGGAGGCACGCCGTCCCACCCCTTCTGGCGCTCGCCCGCATGGACCGCCTTCAGAGCATCGGCGAGGCCGTCAAGGTAGGTCGGCTCCGCGTGTACGACGCCGCCCAGCAGATGGGGCACGAGTCGCGAACCGAAGACACGAGGCAGGGGCGACTCCGATATGGCGTCGCGGGAGCTTCGCATCGTCTCAAGTGCGACCGTGATTGCCCGTTCATCTTCCATAGCCGCTAGAGCCGCTATGACGCGCTGGCGACGCCAATGGGTCGATCCTGCCTCCTTCGCGGGCCAGACCTCATGGATACCCAATAACAGGGGGATGGCATCGCGGTCGCCGGCGTCAACGAGACTGAGCGCCACAGACGCCCTGGCCGTGTCCCGAGCGGCTTCGTCGGCGCCGAGAGCTCGCACGTGCGGCAGCACACGTGAGTCATTGAGGGCCAGGAGCTGCTGTATGCGGTTGTCGCTGGCGTTCGTGGCGGGTGTGTCCGCCAGGGAAGCCACCAGCATGTCAGCCGCAGCGACGGGGAACAGGCTCGCCATGGCGCGGGCCATCGCCGCGCGGGCGCCTGAGTCTGGCTCCATGAGAAACGCCGATCTCAATGGCTCCCGGGCGCTCTCATCGCCGAAGGAGGACAGCAGTCCCGCCGCGTTGAAGCGCGTGCCGATCTCCTCAGCCCGCAACGCCTCGACCAGCACGGCGCTAGCGTCGTCCCCAAGAGCCCAGAGCGCGTACCTCGCCTCGCCCTGACGCTTCAGGCGGCGCCCGGAGTGGGTGTCGAATCCCTTCGGGTCGGTGAGGAGACTGAGCGCCGCGTCGGCGGCTGGGCCGCGAGGCCCTGTGTCCTCAGCGGCCCACGCGGTCGTGACGGAGAGGATAAGGAGGAAGGCGAGCGCGCGTGTAAGGGTCATTGAGCGCCTCCGAGTCACGGCGGAGCCCGCGATGCGCGGGCCCGTCGGCCGGTCCGTCGACTTGGCCCTGTTCCGTTGCACGACATCCGCCGGCCGTCCGCCCGCAGCCTACCATCTCGCCCGCCGGCCTCTCAACGAGACCGACGCAGGGCGCTGAGCGCGGCACGGGCACGCATGCGCGTGGCATGGTCGGCGGAGACCCGGTCACGTCGCAGGAGAGCTTCCCCCGCGCGATTCCCGGCACTCGCGAGCGCCAGGGCAGCAGAGCGCCGGATGGTCAGCTCCGCGTCGTCCAGCGCGTCGGTGAGAGCCCGCTCGCGCGCCGCCGTCTGGGCTGGCGTTGGGTCCAGAGCTCTGTATGGTCCTGCGAGCGCGTCTACCGCGCGCCTTCGCACGCGGAGATCGGGGTCGGTCAGGGCAGCGGTCATCACGTCCACGCGGCCGCGCCGTTCGGCCGGGCCCAGAGCGGCATACCGCACGCCCGGGCGTTCGTCGCGCAGCGCTGGCAGCAGCTCCGCGTCCGACATCGCCTGCAGAGCGAAGCCGACTGCCTGCTGCCACGTGCGCATGTCGCGCGGGTCCATGCCGCGCCTGGCCTCCCACCGGAGGAACGCCAGGGCGTCTTCGTCGCCCAGCTCGCGGAGGGCGAGTGCCGCGTCGAGCCCCTGCGGATTGAACATGCGACGACCATCCGGTCTTACCGTGCGGTACGAGCCAAAGGCGAGGCGTCGGAGCGGGCCGATGGCGCGTGCGTCGCCGGACTTCGAGAGCTGAGCAATCGCCAGTTCCGCGTCCTTGCCCAGCAGCTCGATCCACAGGGGCGTGAGAGCGGGGTCGGTGTACCTCGCCAGGGCGCGTCGCGCGACCCGGGTGATGCCCTCGGGAATCTTGGGGAAATCAGCCGTCGGGGCGCCACCGGCGAATCGCACGAGCGCGGGTATGGCGGACGGCTCGCGCAGCTCGCCTAGCCGGTAGCAGGTGGCGTAGACGTCGACATCGGCCGCTTCGGAAAGGCCGGCGGCACTCAGGCTGTCCACCATCGCTCGCAGCCTCGCGTTCGAAGGTGGCGCGACATCGAACGTAACCGTGTTCGCGCGCACGAGCTCCGGTAGCCCCGAGGGAGGCGTCGCGTACATGAAGTGCAGCGGCGTGCCGAACGCCACGGTGGCTACGTGTGTCCCGGGCTGTGGGTAACGGTCGTGCTGCCTAACGTCGATCGCCGTGGCGACGCTCTGTCCCTGCTGCAGGACACGGTTTGCATCGCCGGAAGGCGCGAGATCCGGGCCGTACCGGCGGTCGGGGTACCTGCGCCGTTCGCCATTGGGCAGTATCAGCTCCAGGTTGAGCCAGCTTGGGATGTACTTCGTCTGATCGAACGGGAACGTGTCGATCGTGACCGGGCGTTCGCCGGCGTTGGTGATGTCCACAGTCATGCGGATGTCGTCGTCATACTCGTATGCGCGCCCATCCATCTCGACCAGTATCTCCAGGGATTCATAGGAGTGGTGATCCTCGCCGTCTACCGCGCGCGCCCACGCGCGTCGAGCCGCGGGCATCAGGCTGGCGTCATCGGTGTCCATGAACGGCGTGAGCAGGTCGGCGGAGTTCTTCGGTCGGTACTTCTCGACGTATGCGACGCAGCGGCTCGCCATCTCGACGTCCGGGCCCTGCACAAGCGCCTCCCAGACTGGTTGGGACTCGGTCTCCCACAGCCACGCGACGCGGGAGAACGCGTCCACCGCGGCGGACGTGTGCGGATACGCCGGGTCGCTGGCGAGGGCCGCCAGTTCGCGCATCGTCTCGATGTCGCTGTACGACGCCAGGGCGATCAGCGCCTCGCGGTGTGCGTGCGCGGTG
>NYZG01000189.1 GCA_002687025.1 Candidatus Poribacteria bacterium | reverse complement strand
GAGATTTTAGACGTAGGTTAGTTTTAAGCCGAAGTCTTCGAAGGAAAATAATAAATCATCCCAATCCCGATCAAAGTCCATGCTAAAACGAAGAACCCAAACAGCTAAAACCCACTTTAGAATGGCAAGCTCCAAAACCAATCTCATCCTCAACAACATCGTCAAGATCGACAACAGCGAGAGCAAGGTCGGCACCGTCCAGGACAAGCAACTTGGCGACACGATAACCGTCGCCGGTCGCGGCTTCGCCGCAGGTTCGACGATCGGGATCTGGCTCGACAAGAACGAGAACCTGGCTTGGAGCAAGGACGACGACACGCTGCTGGCCGAGACGACTTCCAGCGCCCTCGGTAGCTTCTTCGCGTCGGTTCCGGTGAGCAACGCTGGCGTCGTGAATGTCGCCAACCTCAGCAACCCGTTCCTCCTCTTTGTGCGCGACGAGAACGCCAAGGACAACGAGACGTTGCCCAGTGGCACGCGCACCACGGCGTCGGTGCGGTTCATCACGACCGACGACGACCCGATCGCGGTCCACACGACCTCGGCCAACGTCGGCGATACCTTCACGTTGCGCGGCTCCGTGACAGGGTTCCTGAATGTCGGCCTGCTGAGACTCGACGGCACGGCGTGGGACTTCGACGCCGACGACACGAAGGGCGACAGCGGCGACGAGATCGTCGACAACGGCGCCTGGGACCTCGACGGCACGGTCGGCGCGATCCGCGTCGACTTCACCGTCCCCGCGATGACCCGCGGCGTCCACACGGTGACTTTGAAGAATCAAGCGGCGACCTTCACCGTCCATCCGAAGGCTGTCGTGGTAGACGGCGGCGGCGACACCGAGATCGGTGGCAAGGTCAAGATCGACGCCACCGGCTACGGCGCCTCTGAGATCGTCCAGCTCAAACTCGGCGATGACGTCATCGGCTCCAAGACCGTGTCTTCGTCCGGGACCGCCGAGGACATCGAGGGTGTTGTCCCGTCCGGCCGCACAGCCGGGAACTACGACATCCACGCCGTCGGAGTGAGCAGCACGGCCGACGTCAAGCTTGAGAATGCGGTCACGGTGGTGCCGTCCATTGCTAGCCTCAGCCCGGCACAAGGCACGACCCTGACAAGCCTGACCGTCAAGGGTGAAGGCTTCACGGCCGCCGAGCCCACGACGATCACGTTCGATGGCTCCTCGGTCGGTGATCCGGTCAACACCAACAGCCTCGGGCAGTTGGAAGCCACGTTCACCGTGCCGTCCAAGCCGTTCGACCGTGATGGGCACGAGATCGTCCTCATCGGTAGTCAGACGTCGACGAACCCCGGCGGCGAGTTCTTCCTGTTAGAAGCTGCGTTGTTCGTCGCGCCGGATCAGGCAGCGTCCTTCCGCGTCGGCGACGAGGTCCTGGTGCGCGGCTCGGGCTTCGGCGATGGCACGGGCGGCGAAGAGACGGTTTCGTTCGCCGTGGCGGGTTCCACGCCGACGAGCGTCTCCCGAGACGGCTGGATTGCGACGGCCGACGGTTCGCTGCCGGGCGCTACCAGCAACGGTGGATTCGGCAAGGACGTCGACGCCGCCGATGTAGGCGTGACGGTTCCGAGTGTGCCTGGCGGCATTCAGACGCTTTCGGCCGCTGGGGGCTCCTCGGGCCAGACGAAGAATGTCACGCTGAACATCGTCCCATCGGCAGTTGTGGTCTCTGGCAGCTCCGCTGCTGTTGGCTCCTCTGTCGTGGTGGATGTGCTCGGCTTCGCGAAGGAAACCGAACTTCAGTTCCGCGTCGGTTCTACGCTGCTTGCGTTTGGCGAGGACGCCGCTACGAAGACGGCCGCCGACGGCTCCCAGCGCACGACGGTCATCGTCGCGGACGCTGGCACGGGCAACCAGACGATCACCGTCGAGCAGCCAGGCACGACGGACCCCGTAACCGGCGGCATCCTGTCGGCGACCGTCAAGGACGCCTTCTCCGTGGGCGGCACGGTGACGCTCGTCGGTGGAAAGGAGAGCAAGGACTGGCCTGTCGGGGCTGCGGTAGGTTCGGCAGTCACATTGGTGGGCACCGGCTTCACGCCGGGCAAGGTTGTTGACGTGTTCCTCGTCAGCGCCGACGGCCCCAAGGCCGCTGTGACCGGTAACGTCGTGCAGGCCAATGGCTCCCTGTCACTGTCGTTGGTGGTCCCGCAGCGTAAGGCCAGCGCGCTGGGACTCGACATCGTCATCGACGGTGATCCGGGCTCCGACGACGACGCGCTCGTCGTAGCGGCCGGCGCTCTGCAAGTTACCGCGAGCCTCACTGTCAGCCCGGTCTCCGGCACGCCCGGACAGACCGTGCTGACGGTCAACGGCTCCGGCTTCCCACTCGGCAACATCACGTTGACAATCCGCGACGACAGCGCCGCGGCCGGCTCCGGGCTGCTGGTGGGTGGTAACGGGACGGCGAACGCTACGATCGACGGTGTCCTATCACCTGCGTTCCAGGCGGCGCTGAACCCCGGCGTTAGCAGCGGGCCCAAGAAGATTGACGCCCTCGACGGCGCCCTGAACGTCCTCGCGAGCGTGGACTTCGTGGTGTCGGCGGCAGGCGGAAGCGCCAGCCTGACAATCGCGGACGAAGACGGCGCCACAAGCGGGCCCGTCGGCTCCAAGATAACCGTCACCGGTAGCGGATTCCCCGGCGGCAGTTCGCTCCCGGTCCAGTTCGACGGCGTTTCCGTGCCGTTGACCGCGCGTGGTGTTGGTACCGTGAGCGGCGCGAGCGTCATCACCGACGGCACGGGCGCGTTCAAGGTCGAGCTCACGGTCCCCGCGCGCGAGGGCGGCGACCGCAAGGTCTCCGTCGCGGGCGAGGAAGCGACATACTCGGTCGAGTCGGCGATCGCGCTCTCTTCCGATGAGAACGTCGGGGCCGATGACGTCATCACGATCACCGGGTCGGGCTTCGCGTCCACCAAGGACCTCATGGTCCAGTGGGAGCGTATCGCCCTCGGCGGGGCGACCGAACTGGTCTTCCTCACACATGACGCCACGGCGTTCTTCAACGACGGTGTGCGCACTGACGCCAAGAACAACGACACCGAGGAGCTGTTCAAGGATCCGCGCGTGACGTTGGTCGACGCGATCCAGGGCGGCCTCATATGGGCCTCGGCCGCGACGTCCGGGCGCACCTTCCACGCCAAGACGGATGGCTCCTTCGTCGTCTCCTTCAAGGTCAGCGAAGTGCCGTTCCTCTCGGGCGGCCGAAACCTGTCCATCGTCGAGACGACGGATACCACCAGCAACGCCGATAGCCCGGGCGGCTCCCTGATCGCCCAGGCCGGCATTGAGACGATCGCCAGCGGCCTGGACCTCAGCAAGAGCACTATCCGCAACGCGTCGGAGAACGCTCCGTCCGGTGGATTGTGGTTTGCGGCCGACGGCCTCGGCCTCAGCGACGGCGTCATCGAGGTGTCCGCCAAGGGCTTTGCGGCTAACGCCGCGGTGTCCGTGAAGATCGGGGACGCCACGGTGCAGACGCTGCTCGCTGATGCCAAGGGCGCGGTTAGCAGCTCGATCACGGTCTCCGGCCAGAGCAACGGCGAGAAGGACCTCGAGCTCAGCAACGCCGCCGGCGACGCCGACAAGGAGAAGCTGACCGCGAAGTTCACGATCCTCCCCGAGTTGGTGATATACGGTGTTGCCGGCCTGAAGCCGGGCGGCCAGAGCCTC
Source organism: Candidatus Poribacteria bacterium (assembly GCA_002687025.1). Taxonomy (GTDB): domain Bacteria; phylum Poribacteria; class WGA-4E. The sequence continues at coordinate 4,209 of NYZG01000189.1, read as the reverse complement.
GGCCAGGGGACGCTCGGGACGTCGGTTAGCGTCTTCGGGATCGGCTTCAAGGACGACGGTGACGAGGAAGTCTCCCTCGTCATGGGCGCCCACACCGAGGACGACATTAACGTCGCCAGCGACGGCACGTTCAATCACACGTTCACGCTGCCCACGGGCGATGACGCCATTGCTGGCGGCCCGGTGCTGATACAGGCGATCGGCAAGGGCAGCGAGAGCGACACCGAGACATTCACCGTCCTGCCACGCGTGAGCATCGTCAACGACGACCTCGATATCGGCAGCCTCGTGCAAGCGGCTGTCGAGACGAACGACAAGGTCAAGGTCAGCGGCGACGGCTTCACCGCGAACACCGTCGTTCAGTTGCGTGTGACGGAAGCGGGCTCCGCGGGTAACGCGGTACTCGCCACCGGCAATGTGACGGACGGACGCGGCCGCCTGGTCGACGCGCGGTTCGCCGCCACCGAGCTGAAGCGACCGGAAGCGGGTCGTAATGTCCGGGCCATCACGCCCGCGGCCACCATCGACTCGACGAACACGTTCCGGCGTGCGCCGTCGATCCTGTCGGTTTCACCCGCGTCCGGCTCCGCCAACACCTCAGTCACGATCCGAGGTGAAGGCTTCGCGTCCAACATCACCACGTTCCAGGTGCGCGTCGGCCCCAGCACGATCGTCACCAACGTGACGGCCACCGAGGGCACCGCTACCGGTGGGCTCATCACTCCGAGCGAGACGGGCCGCATCACCGCGACCTTCCCGGCGCCGACTCTCGGCACGACGGGAGCGATCTCGGTCAACCTGTTGAGTGGCGCCGAGGCGGCCAAGGGCGACTTCGTCTACTCGGATCCCGACGGGACGCCGACGATGACAGTCATCAGCGACGTCACTGACCTGAAGCCGGGCGACACCGTCAAGGTGCGCGGCTACAACTACAACGGCGGGTCCATCGTCGGCGCGATCCTGTTCGACGCTGACTTCGGCCTCACCTCGCCTCAGCGTCCCATAGCCACGCGCATTGGCGACGGGAACTGGAACGTCAGCCTCGGCAAGGCCCTCTCCGACGAGAACGGTGTGTTCGAGGTGAGCTTCCCTGCTCCCACGAACTCGCTGGACTCCCTCGAGGGACCGGCATACATCGGAACCGGCGCGATCGGCGAGACCGTCGCCTCCGTGACCATCAAGAACGCGATGGTCCGAAACGTCGACAGCGCCACGCCGGGTAGCGTGGTCACCGTCAGCGGCTCGGGCTTCCTTCCAGAGACAGTCCTCGGGAAGATCGCGTTGGACGGCGTGGAGCTTGACGGCACGGGCACCGTCGACGACAAGAGCGTGAAGACCACGACGGTCGGCACGTTCGCTGTGTCAGTGACGATCCCTGACGCCGGAAAGGACGGCATATCCGCCGGAGAGCACGCGTTGACGCTGAACGGCGTTAACACGGACCTCGACGGTGGCGACGACGCCCTCAAGCTCGTCGGCACGGTCACCGCAAGCGCGACTCCGTCCACTGCGGCGATCGGCAATCTCATCACCGTCAAGGCCGACGGCCTCGCGGCGACGCCTGGCGTCGACAGCGTTACCGTCCTGTTCGACGACGATGAGATCGAGACGCTGGTCGACCGCAAGGCGCTCAACGCCATCAAGTCCGAGGACGTGTCCACGGACGCCGACGGCGACGTTGAATTCACGTTCAACGTCCCGAGCGCGGGCGCGGGCGTCCACCAGATACGCCTGACGCAGGAGAAGGACGCCGGGGGCAATGGCAATGACGCCATCGACTTCGGCATCTCCTTCACCGTCTCGGGTAGTGTCGTGGTGCTTCCGTCCGCTGGCGTCATTGGTGACACCGTCACGGTCACGGGTAACGGGTTCGGCGCCAACTCCCCGGTCTTCGTGGACTTCGGCTCCGCCCTGAACGCCAAGACGGTCGCTGCGAACGCCGCCGGCAGCTTCACCGCGAGGTTCCTGGCGAAGCCGCAGCCGACGGGCGTCGTTACCGTCACGGCGCGGAGCGCCACCGCTACCGCGGCTGGTTCCTTCACGGTCAGCGAGAGCGTTTCGTTCACCGTCAACGGCAAGGACGCGGAATTCACCGCAGGTGTGTTCACCGCGAAGGTAGGCGACGTCGTCACCGTGCAGGGGGACGGCCTTGTTGCCAGTTCCGCTGTGGACGTGACGTTGGGCAACGGCCAGACCGTCGCCGCCGCCACGAACTCGGTCGGCTCGGTCGGCCAGTCGTTCACCGTGCAAGGCACGTCTTCGCACACGACGTATCAGCCAAAGGTCGGCGACTTCGGCGCCGATGCCGAGGACGGCGTCGAGAAGATGGGCATCGAGGCGTCGGTCGCCGCCAGCCCCTCGGCTGCGCGTGCGGGCGATGAGGTGACTGTCACCGGCCACGGGTTCGTCAAGGACTCCAAGGTCAACATCTACATTGGCAAGGATGCGCTCGGTAACGACGAGTTGGCCGCCGACGGCACAGCCGTCCGGGCCGACGGCGTCGGCAGCTTCGCGGCAGCCGTGAAGGTTGGCAGCGCCGTTGTCCCGAACGCCGAGACCAAGGTCAAGGCGGGGTCGGCGGAGGCCGACTTCGTGATCCTCGTCAGTGAAGCCAAGCTCACCGTCAAGAAGGGCGCGGACGAGGTCAGCAAGGGGACCGTCGGCACGCTCCTCATGGTGACGCCCTCGTCGGCGACCTTCGGGGCCAGCGAGAACGTCGAGGTGTTCTTCGCCAACCAGTCCATCATCCTGCAGCAGGCCATCAACGGCACGTTCGTCACGAACTTCGCCGTGCCGGTCACGCCGGGTGGGACCAAGCAGATCCGCGCGGTGGGTAAGGACACCGGCGAGACGCGCACGGCCCTCTTCGACGTCATCCCGAACATCACCAGCATCTCCGAGTCGCTCTTCGACCTCGGCGAGACGGTGACGATCACGGGTAATGGCGCGGGCGCCGGAGACACCCTGCAGGTGATGCTCGCAACCGCCAAGGACGACAGCCCCCTCGAGGACGCCGTCGCCGACACCTCCGCTCCCGTGACCATCACGGCCGGTGGCGCCGCGGACACCTCCGGGCTCTTCCAGCTCACCTTCCGCGTAGACAACCGCATCTTCGACAAGGACCGCACGCAGGTCCGTCTGAAGGTCATCAGTGTCAGCGCGGGCGTCGAGTCGGACTGGTTCGGGAAGGACTCCGAGATCTCAGGTGGTCTCGAGATCATCACGAAGGGCGTCCGTCTGACGCTTGACAGCACCTCCGGCGCGGGCGACGCGACCCTGACCGTCACCGGCTTCGCCGCCGACGACGCCGGGAACGCCCGTCTCAGCGCGAACATCGGATCCGTCACAGTCCAGCACCAGTTCGTGTCCAGCGGCCAGCGCGTGGTCGTGCCGTCCTCGGACCTGACGGTCAACGTCGGGCTTAAGGAAGGCGACACGGTGCGCACCGACTCGTCCGGCAAGTTCGAGGTCAGCTTCCCGATCGGCACGGCGTCCGCGCCTAAGCCGGGCGGGCTGCTGACAGTCTCGATCTCCGGGGAGAACGTGAACTACACCATCACTCCGCAACTGCGCGCGGTCGGCGCCGATGGCACGGTCACCGCGCAGTTGGAACTGGACAACACCTACACCCTAGAGGGCCTCGGGTACTTCCCGTTGCAGGGCGTCGCCGTGACGTTCGACGGGTCCGCCCTCGAAACCTCCAGCGTCACGAGGACGGACGCGTACGGCAAGTTCACGACGACCTTCGGCGTGGCACAGCCGACACTCGGCGGACTGCACACCCTCAAGGGTGACGGCCCGTTCAGCTCCACCTCGACCACGTTGGCGGTCGTTGGGACGATCCTTGAACCTGCCGGCGTGTTGCAGGCGGTTGTCCGTGGCGACACGGTCGACGTCAGTGGCGTCGGGTTCGGGGCTACCGAGGAACTCACGTTCTCCGTCGGTCCGGCGACGGTCCCGGCGACAGACGTCGTAGACGCCATGTCCGCCGCGGACGGCACGTTCGCCTCGACCATCACGATCCCGGCCGTTGCGGCGGGCGAACACGACCTCGTCGTGTCCTCCCCCAGCAGCACCGCGATCCTGACGGGCGCGTTCACGATCTCGTCCTCGGTCGCAGCGAACCCCGACAAGTCCAAGGCCGGCGCGGATATCACGATATCCGGTAGCGGCTGGGCAGCGTTTGCGGCGGTGTCGATCACGATCGTG
>NYZG01000188.1 GCA_002687025.1 Candidatus Poribacteria bacterium | reverse complement strand
GTTCGCGAACGGGAGAGGGCTCGTGAGTCTAACCGCCATACATCTGAAGCAGTTCACGGCGTTCGACGACCTGCACGTCGATTTCTCGCCGGGCATCAACGTGCTCGTGGGCAGGAATGGCACGGGCAAGACGCACCTGATGAAGGTCGCGTACGCCGCCTGCGCCATCACTACCCCGCCGCACCCGGCGTTCCCCGACAAACTCCTTCGCGACTTCACGCCGGCCAAGCGGGCGCTGCACAACCTGGTCAAGCGCCAGGGAGGCAAAGCGGTCGCCCACGTGCAGGTATGGCGCGATCAGTTGGATGTCTTCGTCAACTTCGGGAATGACGCAGGTCTACATGCAGACGAAGGGGACTGGGCCGTGTCGACGGACGGATGGAAGGAATGGCAGTCGAAACCGATCAACAGCGCGTACATCCCCGTGAACGACATGCTGGCCAACGCGCCTGGATTCCGCTCGCTTTACGCTCGCCGCGAATTGCACTTCGAGGAGATTTACGACGACCTCTTGGTGCGAGCCTACCTCCCGCCCCTCAGGGAGTCTGCCGAAACAGACAGCATCGCACTGCTCGAAAAGCACATGGGCGGGACGGTCGTCGTCAGAGGCGAGGAGTTCTACCTACGGCAAAGGGAAGGCGAACTGCAGTTCTCCCTGGTAGCCGAAGGGATTCGCAAGCTCGGCCTACTGTGGCTCCTGCTCAGGAACGGAACGCTAGAGCCCGGATCGGTCCTGTTCTGGGACGAGCCCGAGACGTACCTCAACCCCGAGCTGTACGGCGTGGCCATCGGCATTCTCCTGGCGTTGCAGCGAAGCGGCGTCCAGATCTTCCTGGCCACACATGGCTACGTCGCCCTCAAGGAGTTGGACCTACGAGGCGAACGCGAGGACAAGATCACCTATCACGCGCTCTATCGCGATGAGGACACGAACGAGATCGCCTGCACTTCGCAGGACTCCTACCTCGACATCCATCCCAACGCTATCGGGGACACGTTCACCGATCTGTATGACCGTGAGATCACGCGCTCCCTCGACGGCATGGGCAAATGACCACGTTGCGCGAACGCGACATTGAGATATGCCTCCCGTCAGGCGCGCGTGGCCGGAAGTTCGATGTCCGCTCTACTCATCCTCTCCTGGAGCGCGGCTGGAGCGGAGTGGACTTCATCATTGAGGATGACGATCGGATTCTGTTCATTGAGGTTAAGGACCCAGATGATCCCGACGCGACGGAGGAACGGCGGGCCACGTTCGTTGAAGGGCTCAGGAGCGGCGCCCTCATTGTCAGCCTGGCCAGGAAGTACCGTGACTCGTTCCTGTACGAGTGGGCTTCCGAGAGAGTCGAGAAGCGTGTCTACTACTACGTACTGATCGCACACGCGGGATTGGATGACGCCGTGTTGCTTCCACGTGCTGAGGACCTCAAGAGAATGCTGCCTGCCGAAGGCCCTCCGGCTTGGAGACGACAGATCATCTGCGGCGTCGCCATCCTCAACATGGACGGGTGGAACAGGGACAACCGCCTGGCCGGATTCCCCGTCTCTCGGGTGAGTCAGCCGGCGGAATGAGATAGGACGAGAATGACGGCAGAACAACTCGCGTATTTCAGGCGGCTACTCGCGGAGCCGGGCGTGTCGGGATACGAGGGACGCGCGCAGGCCGTATGGCGCGAGCGCGTCGAAGACGCTGCGGACGAATATAGCGAGGACGCGCACGGCAGCGCCGTCGCCGTGGTGAACGCGACCGCACAGCAGCGCGTGATGCTCGTCGGGCACATCGACGAGATCGGACTCATCGTCAAGCACGTGGCGGACAACGGGTTCGTGCACGTGGCCAGCGTGGGCGGCATGCGTCGGCATCTGCTGCAATCACAGCATGTGCGGATCGTCGGGCGAGATGGCGACGTCACGGGCGTCGTCGGGACGTTCTCGGACACGAAGGCGGAGCCGGACATCGACGAGCTGTTCGTCGACATCGGCGCCAAGGACAAGGACGACGCCCTGCGTCGCGTTGCCTTGGGCGATCCGGTCGTGGTCGGGGGCGACTGGGTAGACCTCGACAACGGACTCGCGGCGTGCCGGAACTTCGACAACCGCGTCGGGTGCTACATCGTGTCCGAGGTGGTCCGTGAGGTTGGGGGAGACGCGTCGCTGCCGGTGTGCGTCCTCGGCGTGTCCGCGGTGCAGGAGGAGACCGGCGGGGTCGGCGCTGGACAGGTGGCGCACCGGTGGCAGCCGTCGCTGGGCATCGCGTTCGATGTGACGTGGGCGTCGGACTATCCGTCTGTCAGCGCTACGAAGCTCGGTGATGTCGCGCTCGGCAAGGGCCCCGTGCTCATCCGCGGCGTGCGGACCGATGAGCGCGTCTTCGGGAAGCTCCGCGACATTGCGCACAAGCACGACATTCCCTGGCAAGTCGAGACCGAGACGGGTCGCACGTCCACGGACGCGGACTCGATCTCGTCGCAGCGCGGTGGCATCCCCGTGACCGTCATCAGCATCGCCACGCGGTATATGCACAGCTCGACCGAGGTCATCAGCCTTGATGACGTGGACGCAACGGTGCGACTGGTGGTCGCGGCTCTTCGTGACGGCCTTTGCTAGGAACGACAGGCGTTCGTCCTGTTGGTAGACGGCCTGGCGGTGCCGGGACGGCGGCGTGTCCTTGCGAATAGTCCCCAAACCGTGTTATCAAGGGCATTGGATGCGTGAGCCCGGTGGGCCCCAATGCCATCCCACCATACTGACCGCGAAGCCGAGATGGGCCGCCGCGCGGGCGTGACGTTGACGCCCGACCGACGCGCGCGGCATCACGTGCCCGCGGGCGCCTGATACGGTCGCAGCGTGGGTCTGGAAGCGGAGCGCCCTTGACCATATCGCCCCTCTGGGTACCATGGTTAGTGGGGCGCGCTCCCTAGACGCGCGACCGAATCGGCGAACGGATGACCGCCATACGCGACGACAGAAGGGCCTGACGCCCTTCCCGGCCAGTGGGGTCGGAGCCCGCCATGTTGCGCTTCATCCAACGGCTTTGCGGCAACGACTTCGAGGCATCCAGGTGGCTGCGGGGACGGGCCAACGTCCGATCTCAGGCGCCTGCGACGGAACATGGCTGAGCGAATCGCGCCCGTGCGCGTTGACCGAGGCGGCGACGTATTAGGAGAGGCAACGGCATGCAGCGACCGGTTGGACTTCCGCCCAAGCAGGGACTCTACGACCCGCGGCACGAGCACGATGCGTGTGGCATCGGCTTTGTGGTCAATATCAACGGCGAGAAGTCCAATAAGATCGTCCGGCAGGCGCTGACGGCTCTCGAATGCCTGGACCATCGCGGCGCGCGCGGGTCCGAGGAGAACACCGGCGACGGCGCCGGCATTCTCATGCAAATCCCCCACGCCTACCTATCGCACGCCTGCTATGGCCACGACATCAAGCTGGGCGAGCCCGGCTCCTACGGCGTGGGCATGATGTTCCTGCCGCAGGACGCCGCCGGGCAGAAGCGCTGTGAACAGGCCGTGGAGGAGATCGTCAACGCCGAAGGCCAGTCGGTACTGGGCTGGCGCACTGTTCCAGTGAATCCGGCGCCCCTCGGCGAGACCGCGATATCGTGCATGCCCGTCGTGCGGCAGGTGTTCATCCAGCGCTCAGACGACATCGACGACGACCTGGCGTTCGAGCGCAAGCTTTACGTCATCCGACGCCGCGCAGAGAACGCCATCCGGTACTCAGCCAAGGCGCAGGACCAGGAGTTCTACATACCCAGCCTGTCCTGCCGGACAATCGTCTATAAGGGCATGCTGACGCCGCATCAGGTCGAGCAGTTCTACCCCGAGTTGTCAGACCCGGCGATGGAGACCGGGCTCGCGCTGGTCCACTCACGGTTCAGCACGAACACCTTCCCCTCGTGGGAACGGTCGCACCCGAACCGCTACATCATCCACAACGGCGAGATCAACACGCTTCGCGGCAACGAGAACTGGATGCACGCGCGGGAGGCGAAGCTCTCCTCGGAGCTGTTCGGTGAGGGTATCGAGAGCCTCAAGCCGATCATCCAGGAGGATGGTAGCGACTCGGCGAAGTTCGACAACTGCTTCGAGTTCCTCTCGCTCTCCGGCCGGTCCATGCCGCACGCGATGATGATGATGATCCCGGAGCCGTGGGAAAACCACGAGAGCATGCCCGCGGACAAGCGGGCGTTCTACGAGTACCACAGTTGCCTCATGGAGCCGTGGGACGGCCCCGCGTCGATCGCGTTCACCGACGGCATCAGCGTCGGCGCCGCGCTCGACCGTAACGGTCTGCGTCCCTCGCGCTACTACGAGACGAAGGACGGCACTGTCATCATGGCGTCCGAGGTCGGCGTCGTGGATGTCGAGCCCGAGAACGTCCTGCACAAGAACCGACTCCAGCCGGGACGCATGTTCCTCGTCGATACGGAGCAGGGACGCATCATCGCCGACGAGGAGATCAAGCAGCAGATCGCCACGGAGCATCCCTACGCCGAGTGGCTCGACGACAACATCGTCGACTTCGAGACGCTGCCCGACGCCGACCACGAGGACGAAGACCCCGACCACGATCTGACGCTCCTGCGGCAGCAGGTGTTCGGATACACCTTTGAAGACCTGCGCGTGAACATGGAGCCGATGGCGCTCAACTCCATCCAGCCGATCGGTTCGATGGGCAACGACGCCCCGCTCGCGGTACTCTCCGACAGGCCGCAGCTCCTCTATAACTACTTCAAGCAGCTCTTTGCGCAGGTGACGAATCCGCCGTTGGACCCGATCCGCGAAGAAATCATCACCTCCATGGACACGACCCTCGGCGCCGAGGGCAACCTGCTCGATCCGCAGCCGGAGAGCTGTCGGCAGATCCGCCTGCAACTGCCCCTTCTGACCGCGGAGCAACTGACCAAGCTGCGCGAGGTGGATCAGCCGGGCCTGCGATCCGTCACGCTCCCGATGCTCTTCGAGGTAGGGGAAGGCGAGGCGGGCCTGAAGCAGGGGCTCGACGACCTGTTCGCCGCCGCCGACCGGGCGATCGAGGACGGCGCGAACATCATCATCCTCTCGGATCGAGAGTTCGGCGCCACGATGGCCCCGATACCGGCGCTACTCGCGACCTCTGGGCTGCACCACCACCTCATCCGCAACGGCAATCGCATCCGCGTCGGGCTCGTCGTCGAATCCGGCGAACCCCGCGAGACGCACCACTTCTGCCTCCTCCTCGGCTACGGCGCCCAGGCGATCAACCCGTGGCTCGCACACGACGCGCTGGCGGACATGATCTGCGAGGGTCAGCTCACGGGATTGACCCACGAGCAGGCTGTCGCGAACTACGACAAGGCGCTCTCGAAGGGTGTCGTCAAGGTGATGTCCAAGATGGGCATCTCGACCATCAAGTCGTACCGTGGGGCGCAGATATTCGAGGCCGTCGGCATCGCACAGGATGTCATCGACCAATACTTCACCTGGACAGACAGCCGCATCGGCGGCATTGGGCTGGACGTGATCGCCAAGGAAGCCGAGATGCGACACGCGCGCGGCTTCCCGAAGACCCGGGAGCGCGAGACGACGCTCGAGGTCGGCGGGGAATACCAGTGGAAGAAGGACGGGGAACACCACCTGTTCAACCCGATGACGATCCACACGCTCCAAAAGGCGGTTCGACTGAACGACCGCGACGTCTACAAGGAATACGCGGAACTCATCAACGACCAGACGGGCAAGCACGTCACGGTGCGCAGCCTGTTGGACTTCCGCCCCCACGCGTCTCCGATTCCGATTGACGAGGTGGAGCCGGTCTCGGAGATCGTCAAGCGGTTCAAGACCGGGGCGATGTCGTACGGTTCCATCAGTCAGGAGGCGCACGAAGCGCTCGCCATCGCGATGAACCGCCTCGGCGGGAAGAGCAACACCGGCGAGGGCGGCGAGGATCCGGCGCGCTATGCCCTGGAACCCAACGGCGACTCGAAGAACTCCGCCATCAAGCAGGTCGCCTCGGGGCGGTTTGGCGTGACGAGCGAATACCTCGTGAACGCGCGGGAACTGCAGATCAAGATGGTGCAGGGGGCGAAGCCCGGCGAGGGCGGCGAGCTGCCCGGGCGCAAGGTGTACCCGTGGATCGCAAAGGTGCGGTACTCGACGCCCGGCGTTGGCCTGATTTCGCCGCCACCACACCACGACATCTACTCCATCGAGGACCTCGCGCAACTCATCCACGACCTGAAGAACTCCAACAGCAACGCCCGCATCACGGTGAAGCTGGTGTCCGAAGTCGGCGTGGGAACGGTCGCCGCTGGCGTGGCCAAGGGCCATTCTGACGTGGTCCTCATCAGTGGCCACGACGGCGGAACGGGGGCGTCTCCGCAGACGAGCATCAAGCACGCGGGCATGCCGTGGGAACTTGGACTAGCGGACACGCACCAGACGCTCGTGCTGAACAACCTGCGTAGCCGCATCGTCATTGAGACGGACGGTCAGCTGAAGACCGGTCGCGATGTCGTGATGGCTGCGCTTCTCGGCGCCGAGGAGTACGGCTTCGCGACCACGGCGCTCGTGTCGCTGGGCTGCCTGATGATGCGCGTCTGCCATCTGGACACGTGCCCCGTGGGGGTTGCGACGCAGAGCCCTGAGCTCCGCAAGCGGTTCACCGGCGATCCGGCGCACGTCGTGAACTTCCTCACGTTCATCGCCGAGGACATGCGCGAGATCATGGCGGAGCTCGGCTTCCGCACCGTGAACGAGATGATCGGCCGCGTCGACATGCTCGAACCGAAGAAGGACGTCGACCACTGGAAGGCCAAGGGGATGGACTTCATGAAAGTCCTCTACCGGCCGGATGTTGGCCCCGAGGTCGGCCGCTATTGCTCCATCGAGCAGAACCACGGCCTGGAGAAGTCCCTGGATCGCACGACGCTGCTTGACCTGTGCAGGCCCGCCATCGAAAACGGCGAACAGGTGCGCGCGACGCTGCCGATATCCAACACGGACCGCGTCGTCGGCACGATCACCGGCGGCGAACTGACCAAGGCCAACGGCAGCGAGGGATTGCCCGAGGACACCATCCGCATCCACTTCCAGGGATCGGCCGGACAGAGCTTCGGCGCCTTCGTGCCACCGGGCATGACCCTCGAACTCGAGGGCGACGCGAACGACTACTTCGGCAAGGGTCTGTCGGGAGGCAGGCTGATCCTCTACCCGCCCAAGGCGTCGACGTTCGACCCGCGCGAGGAGATCGTCGTCGGCAACGTAGCGTTCTACGGAGCGACCGCCGGGGAGGCGTACATCCGCGGCATCGGCGGCGAGCGGTTCTGCGTGCGCAACAGCGGCGTAAACGCCGTCATCGAGGGCGTGGGCGACCACGCGTGCGAATACATGACCGGTGGACGCGTCGTGATTCTCGGAGCCACGGGGCGGAACTTCGCGGCCGGGATGTCGGGGGGCATCGCATACGTCTACGACCCTGACGGCGCGCTGGACGTCGTGTGCAACAAGGAGACGGTCGCGCTCGAAGATTGGGAGGACGACGCCGAGATCGCCGAGGTGCGAGCGCAGATTCAACGCCACGTAGACTACACGGGCAGCGACCTCGCGCAGGAGATGCTCGACTCGTGGGACGACGCCGTGTCGAAGTTCGTCAAGGTGATGCCCAAGGACTACCGGCGAATGCTCGAAGCCGTCGAGAGAGTGGAGGCCGAGGGGCTCAAGGGCGAAGAGGCGCTAATGGCGGCGTTCGAGGCCAACAAGAGCGACGTCTCCCGGGTGAGCGGGAACTAGAATGCCAGCAGAGCTCTTCGACCTACGCCACGCGACGACCGAACGAAGGACTGACGATGGGTAAAGACACGGGTTTCCTCGAATTCGACCGCTCCGTCCCGGTGGCCGCGGCACCCACCGACCGCATCCTCCACTGGGACGAATACCACCAGCCGATGACCGAAGCGGAGCTGCGCGACCAGGGCGCGCGCTGCATGGACTGCGGCGTGCCGTTCTGCCACACGGGCGTCCTGATAAACCGCATGGCCGCCGGCTGTCCGCTCAACAACCTCATCCCCGAGTGGAACGATCTCGTCTACCGAGGCCGTTGGGAAGAGGCGTTGGCCCGTCTGCGCAAGACGAACAACTTCCCCGAGGTGACCGGCCGCGTGTGCCCCGCGCCCTGCGAGGGATCATGTGTTCTGGGCGTGCACTCGCCGCCAACGACGATCAAGAACATCGAATGCTCCATTGTCGATCGCGGCTACGCCGAGGGTTGGATAACGCCTGAGCCGCCCGAGCAGCGCACCGGCAAGCGCGTGGCGGTCGTGGGATCCGGCCCGTCCGGCCTCGCCTGCGCGGACCAGCTGAACAAGGTGGGGCACTCGGCGACGGTGTACGAGCGCTCCGACCGCATCGGTGGTCTGCTCATGTACGGCATCCCGAACATGAAGCTGGACAAGGGCACGCTACAGCGGCGCGTCGACATCATGGCGGAGTCGGGCGTTGAGTTCGTCACGAACACGGAAATCGGCACGGACATCCCCTCCAAGCAGTTGGTGGACGAGTTCGACGCCGTCGTGCTGTGCCTCGGGGCGACCAACCCGCGCGATCTGAGAGTCGAAGGTCGCGAACTCGACGGCATCCACTTCGCCCTGGAGTTCCTCAAGGACAACACGAAGACGCTGCTCGATGGCACGCGGGAAGAGGGCGACTACCTTTCCGCCAAGGACAAGCACGTCATCGTCCTCGGAGGGGCTGACACCGGCACCGACTGTGTCGGCACGTCGATTCGCCACGGCTGCAAGAGCGTCAATCAGTTCGACATCATTCCCCGCCCGCCCGCGGAACGCGCCGCGAGTAACCCGTGGCCCGAGTGGCCCAAAGTCGACAAGCTCGACTACGGCCAGGAGGAAGCCAAGGCGCTCTTTGGGGACGATCCGCGCTCGTACTGCATCAACACGACGAAGATCGTGGGCGATGGAAACGGGCGGATGAAGGAGCTCCACACGGTCGATATCGACTGGGACATGAGCGGCCCGCGGCCTGAGATGATTCCGCTCGAAGGCACGGAGCGTGTGTGGCCGGCAGACCTGGTGCTACTAGCGTTAGGTTGGCTGGGGCCGGAGGCCACGATCCTGGAAGAGCTCGGCCTGGAGCAAGACGAGCGCAGCAACGCCGTCGCGGAACACGAGAAGTACACGACCGCCGTCGACGGCGTGTTCGTCGCGGGCGATGTGCGGCGTGGCGCGAGCCTGGTGGTCTGGGCGATCAACGAAGGACGCGGCGCCGCACGTGAGTGCGACCGCTACCTCATGGGCGCCACGGAACTGCCGTAACCTACCGACATTCGATGCTAGCGAATCCCCGCCAGTTCTGCGTGGCGGGGATTCGTGTGCCCGATCCCCGGCCTTGGACCGCGTCGTGGTCCGGGCGCGGTGCTGCGCGACAGGGGCGGCACCCCCGAAGCGTGGCGACGGAGGCACGCCACGGGGCTGCGCCGACTATTCTGGTTGACGGAGCCGTCGGAGCGACCTATGACCTGATGTAGTCTGATGGTTGGCGCCGATCCCTGCCAGGGCTCTGGTCTGTCGCTTCCCGGTGTTCAGGAGGGCAACTGTGTCCGAATGCATATACTGCGCTTCATCTGGGCCGTTCGCGGACGAACACGCGATGCCGCACCTGTTGGGGGAATTCACGAACTTCCCACTGTTGCATGATACCGTGTGCAAAGCGTGCAACGAGGCGATTGGGCAAGCAGAAGAGCAGGTGGCTCGATCGGGACCCGAGGCATTCGTCAGGCGTGCCCTCGGTATCGGGGGAAGGAAGGGCCACGCGAAGGTAGACCCGTTCCAGCGAGGCAGTTCCGGCGCCCCGCCGATGCAAGTAAGACGACGCGACCCCCGAACGGGCCTAGACCTGTTCTGGACGATTGATCCTGGCCCCGGAGACGGGAGCAGCCCCACATCGCTCTCAGGCCGTGAGGCCCGACAGGTGGTGGTGATTGGGAAGGACGGCTCGTCACACCCGATCCTAGTCCCCGACTGGATGCGTGAGCCCGAGCAACTGCACGAGAAGATCCGAGCTCTTGACTGCGAGCCACAGCACATCCGCTGGTTTGCTGACGACGACGAGTACGAGTGGCTCCGCTCTCTCTGTAGCGAGCTAGGTGGTACCGAGAACCAGGGCCCGCCAGCTGATCCCGTGACATTCGACGGCATGGCTATCGAGGTCACTGTCACGAGCGCCTACTTCCGAGCCATCGCGAAGGCCGCATTCCATTATGCCATCTCCGCCGTGCACGACCTGCGAGGCGATGAGCACGAATTCGAGGCGATTCGGGCATTCATCAGATACGGTGGGGACCATGCACATTTCGTGACCCAGGAACGAGGCTGCATCATGCCGTTTGCGGTGAGAACCTGCGGTACCCACGAAGAGATGGCGGTACCAGATGTATTCGATGGCCAACCTTGGAGCTACTGCCACGTGTGCGCGTTGGATTCGGACAGGAATGACCTGACGGCGCGCGTGCAGTTCTTCTATGGGCCGGGCTATCGGCCTCCTGTCTACGTGGTGCGGATGGGCGAGCATCCCAGGATCCCACGGCTTGAGGGTGCGGCACATGCCTTCATCTACTACCCAGGCGGGCGTCGTGGCCGGTACTCTGGACAGGCGTTCCACCTAGAGGAGCTTCGGTAGCCATGCGACAGCTCTGCAGGTAGGGGTTCTACGGCGACTCGTCCAACACAGCGAGAGCCGCCTCGATCCTGGCGATAGCGTCTCGTTCGGCCTGCAGCGCGGCGGCCACCATAGCGGCCGCTTCGACCCCGGTGTCCTCGGGGAACACTTCTGCATCCCTGTACCCGGCGCAGAAGTCATGGAGCTTGGCCGATGTTTCGATCAGCCGATCGTAGTGCGCCGCGCCCGCCTCGAGGTCGGCCGCTACGTCAGGGAAGATGTCGACGAGCTCTCGAAGATAAGAGGCGGCATGCCCCCTAAAGGCCCGGAGCTCTCCTGCGTGGTACTGCGAGTGCTTCGGGGCGGCCACTCCGGACTCGATCGCCTCACGCCAGAGGCCATAGGCGGCGAACCCGCGCGCGTCCGCGGGATAGAGGATATCTTCCGGCTCGAAGCGTGTGCCGTTGGCGAAAGCGACGGCGTTCCGCAGCGCTGTCAGATGCGTGCCCTTGGCGTCGACGGGTTCCGGCCCATCGTAGACGAGCACGCAGAACCACTCAACGGAATCGATGTGTCCGATGGCGTCATATCGAACGGTGAATGCCTCGCGCCCGCCGCTGATGTTTCGGTGCCGGACGGTGTAGGTCTCGTCAGACTCATCGTAGCCGAGCAGCAAACCCCATTCGTACGCCTTGACCCCGTCCGCCTTCTGTTCCGGCGACATTGGGCACCACGCGGCTGCTGGAATCCCTCGATCAATGCTTGCCCGAACGGCTGCCCAGGCATTGGCCTTGAGCTTGCTGAAGTCCCTATCCGAGCCCCTCTGCGTCGCCTCAAACCGCTGGAACCGATACCCGACCTCCGGCAGCATGTCGAAGAAGCGACCCCAGTCCAAGTTGGATTCCTGCCAGACCTTGCCGGCGCCCTCCCTCATCGCGAAACTGAAGGCATGACCTAGGACGCCCTGCAGTCGCTCCGTCGACCACTGGGAATGCCCTGCTCGCCGCAACATGGCGTGGAGCGCGCCCACGGCCGTGCTTCCGCTGGGCGTCGGCCCGATGTCCAACACCTTGCTAGTGTTCTGCTCTGCCTCGGCCTGCGCGCCGGCCGGCGAGGTGGCGTCCTCTTCTCCGCCGCCAGCGGCAATCAGCGTCATCCTCGGGCGAGCCTCGGGCGTCAGAAGCTGGATTGGCGCAAGCGTGTCTCCCTGTACCGCGAACGCAGCGGAAGTCCAGACGGCCTCTTCCACCTGGTATGCGCCGAACCCCAGCCAACCGACGACCGCCAGCGAGCACGCAAGCGACCCTGTCATTCCCATCCGATTGTCTCCCTTAGAGGCCCTATCAGAAAGAGTATGGTACGGTCCTCCTCGGGGGAGGGCACATGGCAAAGGAACTTGTGACGGATGCTCTGTGGGAGATGGTGGAGCCGCTGCTTCCGCCGCCCAAGCCACGACGGTATCGATACCCCGGTCGGAAACCGATCGAGAATCGGAAGGCGTTGACCGGCATCCTGTTTGTGCTGAAAAGCGGCATTCCGTGGGAGATGCTGCCTCAGGAGATGGGATGCGGTTCGGGCATGACATGCTGGCGACGTCTGCGGGATTGGCAGCAGGCAGGCGTGTGGGAGAAGTTGCATGCCACGCTGCTTGCCAGGTTGCGCGCCGCGGACAAGATCGACTGGTCCCGGGCGGTCGTTGACAGCGCTTCTGTTCGCGCGGTTGGTGGCGGGGGGAAAAACAGGCCCCAGTCCAGTGGACAGGCGCAAGCTGGGCAGCAAGCGCCATCTCATCACCGACGCCAATGGAATCCCTCTCGCGGCGATTCTGACCGCAGCGAACCGGAACGACATCACGGAGTTGCTACCTTTGGTTGATGCGATCCCACCGGTGAAAGGAAAGCCTGGTCGTCCTCGCCGACGGCCCGCTCAGGTGTATGGCGATCGTGGGTACGATTCCCAGCCACATCGCCGAGAGCTTCGGAAGCGGGGAATCCGTCCACACTTGGCGAAACGAGGCAGCCCGCACGGTAGCGGGTTGGGTGTTTGCCGGTGGGTCGTCGAGAGAACTCTCGCGTGGTTGCATCAGAACCGAAGGCTGAGAGTGCGGTATGAGCGGCGACCAGAACTTCACGAGGCGTTCGTCGACATCGCTTGCTCGTTGATCTGCTTGCAGACGCTCGAATCCTCATTCTGATAGGGCCTCT
>NYZG01000187.1 GCA_002687025.1 Candidatus Poribacteria bacterium | reverse complement strand
CACTGAGGCCGCGGCGCCCGATCCGTCGTCGACCGACGGATGCGCCTCGAGCAGCTTACTCAGCCCGCGAAGGGATGCGGGAGCGCCCCCACCGGCCGTCTCGGGTCCGTCTCCGGCCGAGTCGGTGCGGGGGTCTTCGACAGTTGCCATCCGGCGCCTCCAAGACGCAAGCCGTCTGGCGTAAATAACAGGTGGGGAATCCCCGGGGATAGCTCAAAGAGCGGGGGACTCCCTACCTGAAACCCTTAGCGTGCCTGGGCTATACGGGCATCCGCAGGACATCCTCGTATGCTTGTACGAGTTGATTGCGCACCTGCTTCATGATCTCAAAGGAGAGCGACGCCTTTTGCACAGCAATCATCGTCTGCGCAATGTCCGTGCGATCTCCCGTAGCGAGACCTTCTATAGCTTTGTCGGCTTCCTTCTGAAGGTGATTCACCTTCTGGAGGGAGTCGGCAAAGACCTCACCAAAGGTCGCGGTGCGCTCCTGCTGGGGTGGATGCCCTTCTAGCGACTGGGCAGGCTGTAACTGTGACGCGGCAATCCGAGAAGCTATGGATATGCTCTCAGCCGTCATGAGTACCTGCTCCACTTCAACACGACGAAGGGGTCACCAGATGTCAAGTAACGTGCGTCGGCGCCTAAACGGGGCCGATCGCGCGACCTGCACCAAGCATGAAGCGTGCCAAGACCTGGAGGCCCGAGCCGTACGTCTACGTCTGGCCGATGGTCATCGCCTTGTCCGCCATGCGGCGGTAGTTCTGGATGGCGGCGATATTCGCCTCGTAAGCGCGGGAGGCGGCGATCATGTTGACCATCTCCGCCACCGGGTTGATGTTCGGCATCCGCACGAACCCGTCGTCCCCCGCGTCCGGGTGATCCGGGTTGTAGAGCAGCTTCGGCGGCGATTGGTCCACCAGCACGTTCGTCACGGAGACGCCCTGTTTCCGCGTGGGATCGAATTGGTTGGCGAATCCCATCTGGTCGGAGTACATCGAACTGAACACGGCTTCCTTGCGGCGGTAGGGGCCGCCCTCGGCGGTTCGCGTGGTGTTCACGTTGGCGATGTTCTGAGCGATGAGTTCCATGCGGAACCGCTCGGCCCTCAGAGCGCTGGCGCTGATGTCGATGGCACTGAAGTCAGGCATGGGGAAATCCTTTCCGCCCTGCGTCCGTCCCGGGAAAGCTTTACCTACCGGACAGGTGGCTACCTGCTCGGACGAAGCGCCTCGCGGAGCGTGCTAAACTTGTACTTGATGAGGTCCACGGCGAGCGAGTGGAGACCGCTGTTCTTCATCAGCTTGATCATCTCGTTCTCGGCGTTGACGTTGTTGCCGTCGAGCCGAGTCTCACCGGTGGTATCGAATACGAGCCGGGGCTGTTGGAACGCCGCGGCGGCGGACCGATCGTTCTCGACGCGCCGCAGGCCCGCCTTTAGGTATGCGTTGAACGGCAGGTCCCGCGCCTTGAAGTTCGGCGTCTCGACATTGGCCATGTTCGCCGCGATCACCTTGTGGCGACGCAACGAGTAGTCCAGTGTCGTTGACAGCGTGCGAACCGTGTTGTCGAACATGGCGTTCTGCATCAGGCTATCCCTGGGCGTGGTGGGCCAGAGCCCACGCGTCGTAATCGATGTACTTGCAGCAAAAGCTCACGTGTAGCACGTGAATGGGTCTCGTCAAGCAATCCCCGTGCCACATTGCGCGGCCACGAGGAGACGCCCGACCCGCCGATGGGGAGAGACGTGGATTCCGCCAAAGACTACTACCTCATATTGGAGGTGCACCCGAAGGCGAGCGTCGAGATGATCGACCGCGCCAAGCGGGTCCTCCTGCTGCGGTACCACCCGGATCACAACGTAGACGAGACGGCGCGCGCTGCCGAGAGAACCCGTCTCGTTATCGAGGCGCACGGCGTGCTGTCCGACCCGGAACGCCGCGCGGCATACGACGCATCACGGGCCGACGGCGCCGAGAAGAAGCGCGCAGAAGCCGCTCCCACGGCGGATTCACGGACGCCGCCGCCCGAGGACACATCCCCTTCCGGCCCCCGCGCCCGGGCCAGACAGTTCAGGCCCCACCGACCGAAGGCCGAGCGAACTCGGACGCACTCCGGCGTCCGCGCCGTCATGTGCCGGGCCTGCGGAGCGTCTAGTCAGGTGCGGGCGGAGCTGTCGCCTCGGGACGTGACGTGCGGCGCGTGCGGCAATCCGTTGCGTCCGCGCTTCGGCCCACGCGTGCGCAACGCGCTCGCAAGAATAGACGACGTTCTGGAGCGCGCGAGGGCCCGGGTGTTAGGTCTTCTCCCCGGCCGAAGCGGGTCCGTGCGCCCCCGAAGGCGGGAAAAGTCTTCCTGATCCCGCCCAGAGGGGAAAATACCTCCCCTCTCGCGTAGGCCGCGCCCATGGCGCCTCAGTCGGACAGTTCGGCCGTTCGCGCGCTGTCGTTTCGCGTTCCCGCCCGCCCCCAGCGCCTCCGCTCACGTCGTCTTTGGCCGCGCCTCGGCTCCGGGCCGTCGGCCCGCAGCAGCCATCGTGAGTCGACAGCGAAGGATTGCCTTATTCACTGGGCTCAGGCAGAGAGTCCTGCCGTCCAGAGAGTTGGCGACAGCAGTCGAGTGGCGCTGCACTAGGGACGACCCAGAGACCGGCCCGATCCTCCGGCCGGGCCGTATGGACACGCTTCTGACGGCATCGCCACGTGTCCCGTACCACGCCGGAAAGCGGCCGCGTCGGTCTCGCCCGGGCAGGCAGCCTGCCGCGGGGCCGGCCGTTGGCACGTCGATTGCGGTCCTGCGGCCGGACGGGTGTCGCCCGAGCGGGGACCGCGGAGCCAGCATGCGGCTCGCGCAAACCTATCACCGACGTTAAGGGATGGCGCTGTGGCAATCGCACATCAGGAGCTGACGGCAACACACGAGCCGGACTGGGTACGCATCCGCCTGGCCTACGCGGCCCGAGATGCGGACGCCGGCCGGTTGGACGGCGTCATCGGTCATTACCGCGAGCTGTGCGAGGCGCTACGGGTGAGCTCCGACATGCCCGTGGAAAAGGGCCTGCGCATGATGGCACAGGTTCTCGGTCGCTCTGGACGACATGACCTGGCCAAGCAGGCGGATCGCATCGCGGACCGCTTCCTGGGCGCCCTCGTGGGAGCCGGCACGCGCAGCAGACCAACCCCGTCGAAGATGCCTCTGGAAGTGGCCGTCGCGCAGGCATAGACGCACGCATCAAGGGATCGACACGGTCGTATGACCGAGAGCGCCACATTCGAGCAACGGAATCCATCTCCGACCGACGCGGTCGACGAGGCGGTCGAGAGCGTAACTGCGGGGCAGTCCCGCCGCGCGACGCTCTCACTGATAATGATCGTCCGCGACGAGGCGGAGAACATCCCCTCGGTCCTCGGGCCGTTGCAGGGCAAGTTCGACGAGATGATCGTCGTCGACACCGGATCGCTTGACGGCACGCCCGAGATAGCGCGCGCGCACGGCGCCACGGTGCATTTCTTCGAGTGGATCAACGACTTCGCCGCCGCCCGCAACGAGTCGATCCGGCACGCGACGAGCGACTGGCTGTTCTGGCTCGACGCCGACGACCGAATGCCGCCGGAGGAACTGGACCGCGTCCGCTCTCTCATCGCGCTCCATCCCGAGCGGGACATGGCGTACTACTGCCATCTCCGAAGCCTGGGCGCGTCGTGGACGGCGGAGCAGAACCTGCTACAGGTGCGCCTCTTCCCGAACCTCCCCGGAGTGCAGTTCGTCGGCGAGGTGCACGAGCGGATTACCGAGAGTCTCCGCGGCAAGGGCGTAGCCATCCATCCCAGCGCGGTGGAGATCATCCACACCGGGTATGTCGACCCCGAGGCATTGCCGGAGAAATACGCGCGCAACTTCGAGATCATGTCCCGGATGCTCGAGGAGAACCCGCGCGAGCTACAGACACGCTATCAGCTCGTCATGCAACTCGCCGCGATGGGCGAAGTGGAGCAGACCCTCGAGCAGATCGACATCCTGGGGGAGTACGTCGCCGAGGTCACATCCGAGGTCGACAGGACGTACCGCTATCTCCTCCTGAGAGGGATCGTGCATCGCAACTTCGGGAACATGCAGACCGCCCGCGAGGCGTACGAGGAAGTGATACGCACTTTCCCGAAGATGGGGGTGAGTCACTACCTGCTGGCGACGGTTCTTTACGAGGAAGAGAAGTGGGACGAGATGCGTGAGCATCTCCTCAAGGCGGAGTACTACGGCATCGCCGTGGATGCCGTGCCGATCCCACTCGCCCGAGTGCTGTTCGACATGAGCTCCATGATGGCGATGTATTACCAGCGCACCAAACAGTGGATGCTTGCTGCCCAGGAATTCCGAAAGGCCCTGGCGCTTCAAGAGGAGTACCTTACCTTCTATCTGGAGATGGGTTCCGCTTACGCCAAAGCCGGGGCTCACGACCGCGCGCTGACCGCATTCCGCACCGGTATTCGGGCACACGACGTCGCCGTCGAGCGCATCTCCGCCACGAATCCCGAGCGGCTCGAAAGCGGCACGGAGACGGCAGGCACCGTGGCCGAGTTGACCCCGGAAGCGAGAGAGAGCTGCCTTGCCGGTCTGTGCTGCGCCGCCGTCGGGGCGCTTATAGAGCTGCAGCAGTCCGCGGCCGCCCAGGCCGTCCTGGACGACGGTGTGCGTAGGCTCCCCGGATCGACGGCGCTCATGGGCGCCTACGTGGACTGGATGCTCCGCGCGCGACGCGTCGACGGAGCGATGAGATGGACCGAACGACTCATCGAAGCCACGGACGGGGCGCCGAAACCGTTCGAGTTGGTCGTGAACCTGTTCCTGCAACACGGTGTCGTAAGGGAGGCGGCGATCCTGTTGCGACGCCTCTGGAAGGCAAATCCGTCCAAGTGGGACGCGGCCCTCGTGTGCCTGCTGTCCGCCTTGCAGGCTGGTGATACCGACATGGCCGACGGCGTGCTGGACGACATTACCCAGAGGCTGACCGCTCTGGGCGTCGCGGACGACTGGCCGAAGACGCTGACGCCCACGCACCCGGTCTTCGCGCACTTCGCCGCCGCTCACGAATGGGTGCAGCCGGACGAGGTCCCGGGCGACGACAGGACCGCATACGTCCAAAAGCTCGCGGCGATCTCATCCGCCGCGCGACAGCTCGTCCAGGAGCGCGCGTAATGTCCGGGAAATATGTTCCGAACGTCGACGGAAGGACGAACGAAGTGGGTATTCCGTTCCCACCGGCGCCCAGGGCCACCGGGACGAGACGACCCATAAGGGCAGCAGGATGCGCGGAATCCCCTCGGCCACAGCGGCATGACACGGAATGGCACGCATGATGCAACAGAGCAGGCGAAAGACTGCCGACGTACGGCAGATGAGACCCCGGAGCCGGGCGGAACGGTTCGATTGGCTGGACTGCGAGGCCGTGCAGCACGCCGTTGATGTAGCGACCATCCAGCGGGCACGGGAGGACAAGACGATGTTTCGTATACAAAGCAATGTGCCGGCAACACCTTCGGTCACGCAGCAGCTGACCGGGCTGAAGTTCGATGCCCGCCAGGCGACGCAGCAGGCGCAGACGTCCCCGGGCGCCCGCGACCAGATGAGGATCGTGGGAGGCCCGACGCCCGTCGAGCAGCGACGCTCGGAAGTGGGCGCGGTGAGGCAGACGAACCACAACGTCGCCGCCGCGGCGACGGTATCTCAGATCCTCGAAACCGGGCTGGACGGAACGCGGGCGGTCTTGCAGAGACTGTTTCAGGTGACCCAGCGCGCCCAGGACGAAGGCATAACCGACGGCGACCGGCGACAGCTACAGACCGAAGTGCGAAGGCTGCGGCAGGAACTGGACGAGATGTCCAACACGGCCAAGTTCAGCGGAATACCGCTGCTGAACGGGGCCCAACGCGCCCTGACGTTCCAGTTGGGCGTCGCCGCGGCGGGCGGCGAGGCGCATCTTGCCTTGACGGACGTGCGGCCCGAGACCGTCGTCCCCGGGGTGGACCCCCAGGCCGTAAGCACGCCGGAGTCCTCACGCGCCGCCACCGAAGTGGTGGCCGAGGCGATCGACGCGATAGAGGTGAGGCTCGACAAGATCGGTGGATTCCGCGAACGGCTGCAGGTCGTCGTGGATGACGGCGGCGCCCAAGCCACGGCCGAGGAGTCGTCGGTGACGACGATGCGGGCCGCGGAAGATGCGGCGGCAATGCTGACCAGGGCGCGACAGCAGATCCTGTCCGCGCCGACGAACAGTCTGTTGGCGCAGGTCAGCCTGGTTTCCCAGGAGGCGATGGCTCTGATTCGACCTTGACCCGAGCGGGAGCTCGGACAGGCGTGACGGGCCAAGGGCGGCCCATCTAAATAGCATCGTTAACGGACGATGCTATTTGAATCGGCATGCGAGCGTGTATGAACGGAGCCGCGTAATCGGCGAGCGTTCATGCAGCCCTGCGACGCCGTGAGTTCGGTCGACGGGTTCACTCTGTGAGCCGTGATGGCCGGAGTAGCGACGCGTCAGGTCTGCGGGAGCGTCTCGCGGAGTGGATGTGGACAGATGGTGAGGCCTCGACCGACGGCGATGGACGCCGGCGACCGTGGGAATCGCCTTGGACGATCAACAGCATCTCGGTGGTACCGGGATGTGTTCGGCGGGTACCCGGTACCCAACTCATAGAGAGGATCGGCACGCATGTTCCGTATTAATACGAACATCGCCGCGCTCACGTCGAGGCGCCATCTCAACGGCACCGACCGTGATGTGCGGACGGCTATCGAGCGCATGTCCTCCGGGATGCGCATCAACCGCGCCGTGGATGACGCCGCGGGGATGTTCATCTCCGAGCAGATGCGTGGCCAGATCGCGGCCTTCAAGGTGGCGCGTCAGAACATCTCGCAGGCCGTATCGCTGCTGCAGGTGATGGAAGGCGGGCTCGACCAGCTCACCAGCATCATGATTCGCCTCAAGGAGTTGGCGATTCAGGCCGCGGACGGCTCATACAGCGACACCCAGCGCCGTAACGGCATCCAGGTCGAAGGCGAGCAACTCGTCCTGGAACTGGACCGTATCCTGACGGGAGTGCGGTACAACGGCATCACGCTGTTCGACCCACCCCCGACAATCCTGACGTTCCAGATCGGCGACCAGACCACGGACCGCCTGGGACTTGGGATCGTGCAGATCGACTCGGACGCGCTGCTGGGCGCCTACACGAGCAAGTTCGCGAGCCTCGGCGGAGCGGCGAACTCCGCATACGCGGATGTCCCGAGCATCCCGGACTTCCTCGATCAGATCGCCACGGCGATCGACCTCGTGGTGTCCACGCGCGCAAGGATCGGCGCGTTCCAGAGCCGCCTCGAGCGTTCGTCGTCGAACATCGAACTGCAGATCGAGAACACGCAGAACGCGGAATCGGTCATCCGGGACGCCGACCTGGCTACCGAGACCTCCGCGCTCGTGCGCGCACAGATCCTGATCCAGGCCGGCACCGCGGTGATGAATCAGGCGAATCTGCTGCCGCAGAACGTCCTCAGCCTCCTGAACTCGATCAGTTAGTTCACGCGGGCGTAAGCCCGCGGAACCGACTGTGACGGCCGGTGAGTGAGTACATCAGCGGAGTAAGCACATGTTTCGGATCAACCATAACGTGACGGCGATGAACGCTCGCCGCCACTTGGGGGCGGCCGACATCGAAACGCGCCGTTCGACGGAGCGGCTCTCGTCGGGTCTCCGCATCAACCGCGCTGCCGACGACGCGGCGGGGCTGTTCGTCTCCGAGCAGATGCGCGCCAAGATCAAAGGCCTCGAGCAGGCAAATCGCAACGTGCAGAGCGCCATCTCTCTCTTCCAGACCGCGGAAGGTGGGATGGAGCAGATCGCGGGCATGCTGATTCGCCTGAAGGAGCTTGCCATCTCCTCGGCGGACGGCACGTACACCGATGTCAGCCGCAGTGGCGTCCAACTCGAAGTCGACGCGTTGCTCCAGGAGATCGACCGAATCTCGACGACAACGACCTTCAATGGTCAGTCGTTGCTGGAAGGCACCGTCTTCACCTTCCAGGTGGGGGATCAGGGCTCCGCGGACAACCGCATCAACATCACCATCGGGCCGGTGACCACCGGCGTGATCCTGGAAGGCGTTGCGTCGGCCGACTTCGCCAACCAGGTGAGCGCGATACAGGTCATCACCAGTATCGAACTGGGCGTCGTGTCGTTGGCGTCGGTTCGCACGCAGGTGGGCGCGGCGCAGAACAGGCTCGAGCGCACCGTGTCGAACATCCAGGTGCAGCTCGAGAACACGCAGAACGCGGAATCGGTGATTCGCGACGCCGACTTCGCTTCTGAGGTGGCCTCGCTCACGCGCGCGCTGATCCTGGTGCAGTCGGGCACGTCGGTGCTCCAGCAGGCAAACCTGCTGCCGCAGAACGCGCTTTCGCTGCTGCAGTTCTAGGACGTGACGAGGCGGCGATTCAGCCGCCCGAGCGTTCAAGTCGTTTGGCGCATCGTCCGATAGGGTTACCGAGTGGGCTGAATCACTCGTTGGGAAACGACCGACGGCGTCGTTGCATGGACATGACGAT
>NYZG01000186.1 GCA_002687025.1 Candidatus Poribacteria bacterium | reverse complement strand
GAGACAGGCTGTCATCGAGAACCCGATCCTGAACTCGCCGTTCGAAACGCCGGAGCGCCATTTCCGCTTCTCGGACGACGGCATCACGGACGAAATCGAGGAATCCCGGCGCCGAAGCTCGTACTTCATGCCGATACCCAAGGCCAAGAAACGCCGGGGCGCGCAGGCCGAACTACTCGGCACGGAGTGGACACAGGACCGCATTGCTGAGAACCGACACGTCAACGAAATCCGACAGCGCGTTCATTACTGGCGGCAGCGAGGATACCCGGACGTCACACGAACGACGAAGCGCCTCATCGAGCACTGGACGCACCCACAACGCGAACGCCGGCTGTTCTACTGTCAGATCGAGGCCATCGAGACGGCCGTATACATCGCCGAGGCCGCGCGGCGTCAGGGCGACGCCTGGATCGAGAACTTCCTGCGTGACGCGAACGCCGACGCGAACCCGGAGCTGTTCAGAATCGCGCCGAAGATGGCGACCGGTACCGGGAAGACAGCGGTCATGGCGATGCTCATCGCGTGGCACGTGCTGAATAAGCAGGCGAACACGCGAGATCGGCGGTTCTCCGACGCCTTCCTCATCGTCACGCCCGGAATCACGATACGCGACCGACTCCGCGTCCTGCTGCCGAACGACACCGACAACTACTACCGCGCGCTCGACATCGTTCCGTCCGAGCAGCGGGACGCGCTTGGGCAGGCGAAGATCGTCATCACGAACTTCCACGCGTTCCTGCCGCGGGAGAAAACCAGCGCTGCGAAGCTCACGAAGACAATCCTGTCGCAGGGCGGCGAGAGCCCGTTTCGCGAGTCTCCCGACGAAATGGCACGCCGCGTCTGTCGAGGACTGGGCAGCAAGCGGAACGTCATCGTCATCAACGACGAGGCGCATCACTGCTACCGACGCCGGGCCGATGCCGAAGACGAGAAACTGAAGGGCGACGAGCGGAAGGAAGCCCAGAAGCGGGACGAGGAAGCGCGCGTCTGGATCTCGGGCCTGGAAGCGGTCAGGGGGAAAATCGGCGTCAAAACCGTGTACGACCTCTCCGCGACTCCCTTCTTTCTTCGCGGCTCCGGCTATCCCGAGGGCACGCTCTTCCCGTGGGTAGTCTCGGACTTCTCACTTATCGACGCGATCGAGTCGGGCATCGTGAAAGTGCCCCGAGTCCCCGTCGCCGACGACGCCATGGTCGGTGAGCAGCCTACCTACCGTGATCTCTGGATTCGAATACGCGACGATCTGCCCAGAAAGGGGCGCAAGACAGACGCGCTGCACGGCGACCCGGTCCTCCCGGCGGAGCTTGAGGGCGCCCTCCAGAGCCTATACAGCAACTACGAGACCTACTACCGCAAATGGGAGGCCGAGGTAGGCACGCCGGGAGCGCTCGCGACTCCACCCGTGTTCATCGTCGTCTGCAACAACACGAACGTCTCAAAGCTGGTCTACGACTACGTCGGCGGATGGGCGAGACCCATGCCGGACGGCTCGTCGGCCGCAGTGCCGGGCAAACTCGACATCTTCAGCAACGAAGAGAACGGCACGTGGCGCGCGCGCTCGAACACCATCCTCGTCGACAGCCAGCAGCTCGAATCCGGCGAGGCGATGAGCCGTGAATTCAAGAGCATAGCGACGCGCGAGATCGAGGAATTCAAGAACGACTATCGACTGCGCTTCCCAGGCCGCGACGCGGATAGCCTCACGGACGAGGATCTGCTCCGGGAGGTGATGAACACAGTCGGCAAGCCGGGCAAGCTGGGCGAGCATGTCCGGTGCGTCGTGTCGGTGTCCATGCTCACCGAGGGGTGGGACGCGAACACGGTGACGCACATCCTCGGCGTGCGGGCGTTCGGCACGCAACTGCTGTGCGAGCAGGTGGTCGGACGAGGGTTGCGCAGGATGAGCTATGTTGCGGAGCCTCGCACCGTAGACGTAGACGGACGGACGGTGGAGTTTGACGGGTTCGCTCCAGAGTACGCGGAAGTGTATGGCGTCCCGTTCTCGTTCATCCCGTCGTCGGGTTCCGCCGATCCTCCTCCTACACGTATACCGACGCGCGTCCGCGCATTAGACGAGCGCGTCGACTGCGAGATCAACTTCCCGCGCGTGGTCGGGTACAGGTACGACCTGCCGTCGGAACGGCTCGCGGCGAACTTCACGGACGATTCCACGCTCGTCGTGTCGCCACAGACGACGCCGACACGAACCGACACGTCGTCGATCATCGGCGAGTCGATGCAGCACCGCATGTATGGCCTGGAAGACAAGCGTCTGCAGACGGTCGCGTTCAAGCTCGCGGAGACCGTCTGCGACACGTATTTCCGCGACGACGACAAGAACCCCAAGCCGTGGCTCTTCCCTCAAGCGCTTCGGATCGCGCGTGAGTGGATGGAATCGTGCGTGACCTACAAGGACAACGCGTACCCGCAGATGCTGCTGCTCGCGGAGCTCACACACGACGCGGCGGATCGCATCTACCGGGCGATCGCGGCTTCGGCGGAAGGGGAGAAGGCGCTCCGCCCGATCCTGCGACCCTACGACACGGTGGGCTCGACGCGATACGTCGATTTCGACACGACGCGTCCCATGTACACGACGCGGGCAGACAAGTGCCATGTATCTCACGTCGTCGCGGACACGGAGTCGTGGGAACAGAAGATGGCGCAGACGCTGGAGGACATGGACGAGGTCGTCCACTACGTCAAGAATCACAGCCTCGGCTTCACGATCCCTTACACGATGGAGAACGAAGAACGGAGCTACATCCCGGACTTCATCCTGCACGTGGACGACGGCCACGCCGACCTGCTGAATCTCATCGTGGAGGTCTCCGGCGAGGCGCGGAAGGACAAGGCCGCCAAGGTAGCCACAGCGCGCAACCTGTGGGTTCCCGCCGTGAATAATCACGGGCAGTTCGGCAGATGGGCCTTTGTCGAGATTTCAGACCCCTGGGACGCCATGGGCCCGATCCGTGGCGTGATTACGAGCGAGGCGGCCCCGCGCATCCGCCGGACCGAGGGGGTCTGCGGCGGGAGCGCGCGCGTGCGGGACACGCGGATTCCCGTCTGGACGCTCATCCGGTGCGCGCAACTGGACATGACCGAGGCCGAGATCCTTGGCAGCTACCCGGGTCTGTCCACGCTCGACATCAGCGCGGCGTCTGCGTATTACGTAGGGCATAGACTGGAGATAGACCGCGAGATACGGTCGAACGAGAAGGATGCGTAACTTGGCGCGGCTGTACGCCAACGAGAACTTCCCGCTCGCCGCCGTAGAGGAGTTGCGCCGACTCGGACACGACGTGCTGACAACGCAGGACGCGGGCCAGGCGAACCGCAGCGTGCCAGATGCCGAGGTGCTTCAGTTCGCCGTGTCCCAGCAGCGAGTCCTGGTTACCTACAACCGCACGGACTTCATCGACCTCCACTACCAGGACGCCGTTCACGAGGGCATCATCGTCTGCACGGTCGATGCCGATGTCCGCGCCCTCGCGCAGCGGATCCACCAGCAGATCGCGCAGGGCGCCCCGATGCACGGCAAGCTGCTGCGCGTGAACCGCCCCGGCTGAGGCGTCGCAAGCGCACGGAGATAGGTTCGCTCATGGCCAAACGCAAACGCGCCGCCAAGTCGGTAGAGTCGATAACTCACCAGGACAAGCGGGCGAACATCCCCACCGAGGAGCTCCGCGACTTCGTCACGACCGACGAGGCGGAGCCGGACACAGTGAGCTATCCGGGACTGCTCTATGCCCGCGACCCGTCGCTGGACCCACAGCTCGTGTGGAAGGGCAAGGACGAGCAGGATCGGCATCCGCTGGAAGTACCCGCCGTCCCGATCTATATCCAGGAGAAGATCCACCCGCAGGTGCTTATAGACGATCTGCGCACGCAGAGCAGCCAGGCCGACCCGGACGAGCAGCCTGGGCTGTTCGACGACTTCAACGGCATCGAGTTCGACGAGCTCGTGGACTTCTACCAGCACGAGCAGAACTGGGCGAACCGGATGATCCTCGGCGACTCCCTTCAGGTGATGACGTCGCTCGCGGAGAAAGAGGGGCTGAAGGGTCAGGTCCAGATGATCTACATCGACCCTCCCTATGGCATCAAGTTTGGCTCAAACTGGCAAGTGTCAACGCGAACGCCGCGTGTACAGGATGGGCGGGCTCAGGACACGACGCGACAGCCGGAACAGGTGAAGGCGTTTCGGGATACGTGGGAGTTGGGCATCCACTCCTATCTCAGCTACCTACGGGATCGGCTGATTGTCGCGCGAGAGCTGTTGACGGACACGGGCAGCGTATTCGTGCAGATCGGGGACGAGAACGCGCACCTGGTCCGATGCCTGTTGGATGAGGTTTTCGGCAGCGAACACTTCGTGAGCCAGATCTCGTACGCCACGACTGGTGGATTCAGCACGAGCTTGCTCAGCCGCGTGGGTGACTACCTTCTTTGGTACGCCAAGGATCGACGCAGCGCCAAGTACCACCAGCTGTATGTCGATAAGCCGTCGGTTTTGGACGACGACCGCAGCAAATACAATCAGCTGGAACTGCCTGACCGCTCGCGCCGCGCGGTCTCGAGGGACGAGCGCGCGGGACACGTCCACCCACCACCGCTCTCCCGTCTGTTTCGGCTCGGCGACATGGCCGGCCAGGGCAGTGCCGCTGAGGACACGCCATTCGAGTTCCGGGGACGAACATACCGCCCACCGCCCAACAGCCATTGGAAGGCCCATTATCCACGCGGACTCGAACGCGTCGCTCGGGCCGGCCGCGTGCAGCCGACCGGAAGAACGGTGAGCTACGTTAGGTACTTCGATGACTTCCCAGTCCAAGCTATCAATAGCACTTGGCTTGACATAGCTGGCAGCGTGCAGAGCCGCGCTCAGGGCAAGCTGTATTCAGTACAGACGGGGGAGTCAGTGCTGGAGCGCTGCACCCTCATGACGACCGACCCAGGTGACCTTGTCTTGGACCCTACATGCGGTAGCGGTACAACCGCACACGTCGCTGAGCGGTGGGGACGCCGCTGGATCACGATCGACACCAGTCGCGTCGCCCTCGCTCTGGCACGGGCACGGATCATGGCCGCCCAGCACAGGCACTACGTGCTCTCCGATTCGCCGGAGGGTGTGCATGCGGAAGCACAGGCGACCGGACACCGCATCGCCGATGGTGGAACGGCCGGCGACATTCGGCAGGGGTTCGTCTACGCGCGTGTCCCTCGTCGCACTCAGGCGTCAATCGCCAACAACGAGGAAATCGACGTCATCCACGAGCAATGGCAGGTGACGCTTGAGCCGATCCTCACCGACCTGAACCGTCTACGCGGCGAGTCCTGGGAGGAGTGGCAGGTACCACGCGAGGCCGAGGCCGAGTGGTCAGCCGAAGCGCGTGACCTGCTGACGAGGTGGTGGGAATCCTGCCGCGCGCGCCAGAAGGAGATAGATGACTCCATCGCCCGCAACTCCGACACCGAGCTTCTCTACGACAAGCCGTACGAGGACCCGAAGCGTGTGCGCGTCTCGGGGCCGTTCACCGTCGAGAGCGTCTCGCCTCACCGGGTGTTGTCCACGGACGAGGAGCGGCCCGCGTCGGAGACGGAACACCGCGAGGAAGGCCCGGCGCAGTTCGCGACGACGGTCATCGACCACTTGCGCAAGGCCGGCGTCACGAACACCAAGAAGGGCGAGCGGCTGGAGTTCGGCCGCCTGGATTCCTACGCGGGCGCGTGGCTGCACGCCGAGGGCGAATTCACGGACTCGGACGGCACGGATCGCCGCGTGGCCGTGTCCATCGGCCCCGAACACGGCACGGTGGGCCCGGAGCAGGTGAAGGAGGCGGCGAAGGAGGCCGTCCGCGGCGTCGGCTTCGACGTGCTAGTCGTGTGCGGCTTCGCGTTCGATGCGCACGTGGATGAGGAGACGCGTCGCTACGGGAACCTCACCGTTCTCCCGGCGAAGATGGACATGTCGCTCGCGATGGGCGACGAGGTGCTGAAGAAGACCGACATGGGCAACCTGTTCATGGTCTTCGGCGAGCCGGATGTCGAGATCAGTAGGGACGACGCGGGGAAGGTCATCGTGGAGATCCGCGGCCTCGACGTGTACGACCCGACGACGAGCCAGATTCGGAGCAGCTCCACGGACGACATCGCCTGCTGGTTCATCGACACGGACTACAACGAGGAGAGCTTCTTCGTCCGCCACGCCTACTTCCTCGGCGCCGGCGATCCCTATGGGAAACTGAAGCGTACGCTCCGCGCCGAGATCGACGAGGAGGCGTGGGAGTCGCTCCACGCGACCACAAGCCGCCCGTTCGACCCACCCGCGAGCGGCAAGATCGCGGTAAAGGTCATCAACCACTACGGCGACGAACTGCTGAAGGTCTACGACGTCGCCTGACGCCGACTGCCCGTCAGTACGCCCCGTATGCAGGCCACGGTTGCGCCCGTCCGCCTGCGCCGGTACAGTCAGAACCCGAGTTCGTGGGAAAGGGGCGTGCCGACGTGCGCGTAGACATCCACACACATACGTGCGACGAATCGCTCCACTGCACGCCCGAGTTCATCGCCGATGCGCAGCGGATGCGCGCCGAGCCCGCCACGATCGGCGGCGACTCAGGAAGCTACTTCGACCGCTACATGGCGGCGATGGAGCCCGTCGACCGGTGCGTCGTGTTCGGTCTCAAGGGTCGGCATACAGGCATCTACGTCCCGGACGAGTACGTCGCGGCGTTCGTGGCGCGCGCGCCGGAGAAGATGATCGGCTTCCTCAGCGTCGATCCGCACGAGGTGGACTTCTTCGACGACTTCGAGCGGGGCTACACCGACCTCGGCCTGCGCGGCGTGAAGCTCGGCCCGACCTACGCCAACTTCGACCCGACGGATCGGCGCCTCGACACCCTCTACGCGCGCTGTCAGAGGCTGGGTCTACCCCTGATGTTCCATATGGGCACCACCTTCGCCCAACATGCGCCGCTGCGCTTCACGCGCCCCTACCTGATCGACGAGGTCGCCTCGCGGTTCCCGGATCTGAAGATGGTCCTCGCGCATCTGGGTCACCCGTGGGAAGCCGACACGATCGTGACGATCCGCAAGCATCCGAACGTGTACGCCGACATCAGCGCGCTGTTCTATCGCCCGTGGCAGCTCTATAACTCGCTCACGCTTGTGGACGAATACCGCGTGTGGCCCAAGATACTCTTCGGCAGCGACTACGCCGTCACGACTCCCGACGAGTCGTACCGCGAACTCCGCGCCCTCAACGACATGCTAGAGGGCACGAAGCTCCCGCGCGTGAGCCACGACCGCCTGGATGAGGTCTTCCACCGCGACAGCCTGAGCCTACTCGGCCTGGACTGAACACCGACCCCAAGGAGGCGCGCCCCGAATGCGACTGCCGACGCCGACGCATCTGCGCGCGATCCTGCCGCTGGCGCTACTCGCCGCGGCGGCGTCGGCGTTCCCGTCGCGCCCGGTTGACGAGGGCGAACTGCGCGCACGAACCGAGGGGCCGCCGCTCCCCGAGATCCTCCTCGACGCCGATGGAGTCGCCAAGTTGTTCGGCGCGCGCGCGGCCAAGTTGGCCATACTGCACGCCGGGCCGCACTGGGCGGGCACGGCAGGTCACAGGGCCGCGCTGTGGCTCGTCGACTTCTCCGTGGAGCCGATTCGGCCCGTGCTCGTGCGCACCGACGCACACACTTGGATCGGCGACCCGTCCATCAGCCCCGACGGCACGCGTGTCGTCTATCACGACGGGCGTAGCATCTACGTCTGCCGCCTGGAAGACGACGGCCCCGAGGCCACGGAGGTCGGGCCGGGGTACGACCCGCGATGGTGGATACATCCACAGACGGGCGACGAGTATATCATCTACGTCAGTACGAAGTGGGAGAACAGCGCCGACGTGCGCGGCGACACCTACGTCACGCAGATCGAGAACGGTGGCGTCCGGCCCGCGGGCGATCGCACGACGCTGGTGAACGGCTACGCGCTCCGCGGCGGCCGATCCCGCGACGGCCGCTATATGAGCACCGCACAGCCGGGATGGGTGTGGGCGGAACTGGACCCCCTGGCCACCGAGGACGCTCTCGTCCGGGTGATCCAAAGCCGCCACGGCGGGCACTGCAACGTATCCATGAGTCAGGACCCGGCGCATTCCGACCGATTCCTGTGGCTCGACGGGCCCCATCGCAAGCTGTTCTACGACCCCTCGACGAACGCGAGCATCCCGCCGCTGGCGCCGTACCGCGAGTACACGTACACCGAGTGGTCCACGCACGGGAACTTCATGACCGCGAGCTTCTACGGCGCGGGGATACGCGAATTCGAGCCGGAGCGGCATGTCGTCGGCGTGTACAGCTGGTCCGACGAAGCCTGGACACCGGTGGCGCGCGGCGCGGCGACACACCATCTGTGGGTCGAGGAGACCGCGGACGATGTCGCCATAGCGGCGTCAGGCATGCCGGCCGCCATCACGGCAGACACCACGTCGGTCGGTTCCGAGACCGAGGAAGCGTGGCCCACCAATCGTGATGGCCTGGTCTTCCTGTGGGAGACGGCCGGTAAACCGGCCCAGACCTTTGACGCCGCCGGCCTGCCGAGGACGGACATCGCCGCAGAACCCACGGCGCGCGGCCGAGTGCGCTACACGCGTGACGGAGCTATGAGCCTGGAGGGCGGGTCGTTCCACGTCTCGGGCGTCGCCGAAGCCATCCTGCCGACGCTCAGAGTTGCCGATGCGGTGAGCCTCGAGGCCTGGGTCACGGCCGAGACGACCGACGTCCGTCGTCAGATGCCGATGGTCGCGTCCCCACGGGTCTACGGCCTCTGGCAGAGCCGTGACCGCTTCTGGTTCAGCATGGGTGGAGCGAGTGGGAAGGGCCCGCGCGTCAAGGCCGGCGTGGCGCAGCATCTTGTCCTGACCTTCCGCGACGAGACGATGCGAGCGTACCTCGATGGCGCTCTCGCCTATGAATGGCCGGCGGAACACCCGCCGATGGCCCGTTGGAAGGTGGCGCCACTCGTGTTTGGGGCGGCCGAAAACGCCGCCAGGACATGGGTCCCGTGGCGCGGCAGAATCGAGGGCGTCGCCGTGTACGGCCGGGAGCTTGGAGCCGATGAGATACGCGCCAATCACACGGCGTACGCGGCCCGTGTAGCGTCGCGCTTGCCCGTGACGGTCTCGGCCGCGACGGGTCGTCTCATTGCCGCCGCCGTTCTGCCCGACCCCTCGCAGAGCCCCTACAGGCGCGCATGGGCCGCCTTCGAGTACGAAGCCGAGCACGTGCATGCGGGCGACGTTCGGCCGGGACGCATCCTGGTAGCACGGTACGTGTGGATGGACGGGGAGAAGCTTCCGGCCGCCTACGCGAAGCCCGGCGACCGCCACGAACTACTGCTGGAGGCCTACGAGGCCAACCCCCATATCCACTCCGAACGACAATTCCACCTCGACGACGTGGACCTCGACACGCCCATGTTCTACGACGTCGGCCCACTCACGGAGGAGTAGCGCATGGAGAATCCCGAAGAAGCGTCGTATCCCGACGAGGTGACGGCAGTCCTCGAACACGAGGGCATCGATGAGCCAGAACTACTCGGTAAGGGCGGCGAGGGGCACATCTTCGTCAGGTCCGACACGGACGTGCTGAAAATCTACCCCGGCGGCGAGCAGAGCTATCTGGAGAGGCTTAAGACGGTCCACGGCGGCCTTGCGCGGCGGAATCTCTCGTTTGAAACGCCGCGAATCAAGGAGATCCGCACGCACGAAGGCACGCCCTATACCGTAGAGCGGCGTCTATCGGGTACTCCCATGGCCCAGGCGTG
Organism: Candidatus Poribacteria bacterium; assembly: GCA_002687025.1. Taxonomy (GTDB): domain Bacteria; phylum Poribacteria; class WGA-4E. The sequence continues at coordinate 2,805 of NYZG01000186.1, read as the reverse complement.
CGCCAAGGCCACGCCCCAGGATCGGCAGACGATCCTTCTCGCGTTCCTGGACGCCGCGTATGAACTGGGTACCGTGCAGGTCTCCCGCCCGCCGTACGGCGATTACGTCGAACACGACGGCATGCTCAACTCGAAGTCGTGGACGGACTACCTGCTCCTGAAGCTGGACGAAGCTCTGGCAAAATCGCGAGAGAGACTGACTGCGGATGTCGAGGACTTCGACAAGGTCGTCGACTACCTTCGCGAATACATCCCGGCGAATCTGGCGTGCGAAGAGAAGGCGCTCGTCCACAACGACTTCTGGCCCGCGAACGTGCTCGTGGGCGAGGAGAACAACATCTCCGCCGTGCTCGACTACAGCGTCCTGGCCGTCATTGGGGACAGCCGGATGGACCTGTGCGGAGCGCTCAACTACCTCGTGCTGGACGATGGCTTCACGCGCCACGACGCCGACTTCATCCGCGCGCATCTGAAGTTCCGCGGCGGCGATGAGCTCATGGAGGTCCTGGACGCCTACTACGCCTACTCGGCGATCTTTTGGGGCGAAAGCGCGACCTTCGAGGATCCGTTGCTGTACGAATGGGTCAAGACCGCCCTGAAGATCATCGTCGGCAAGATCACCTGAAGTCGATGCGGAACGCCGCGATGTGTTCGGACGGCTGGCGCGGCGGCAGCGTGATCGCGAGCCCAGACCCGTGCTGAGCCCATTCAAGCGCCCCGGCATGGCCGAGCAGCGCCACCGATGCGACATCGACATGCGAGCCGTCCGCCTGTGAGATGGGGACGTTGAGCGTCCGGCGCTCGCCAGGCCACTCCAGTTCGAACGCGTAGAGCGTGTCGTTCTTCGTCGTGAAGCGTAGCGAGCCGTCGCCGTACTGATGCCATGGGCGCGTGTCGTAAATCGCCTCGCCGTTCACGGCCGTCCACCGGCCGATGTCGCGGAGAATCGTCTCCGTCTCCGAGTCGAGGGTGCCGTCCGCGCGGGGCGGCACGTTCAGCAGCATGTTCCCGTTCTTGCTCACGATGTCCACGAGTTCACGGATGATGTCTCCGACGGGGCGGTAGTTGGCGTCCGTGTGGTACCCCCACGGGCCGATGGACGTGTCCGTCTGCCACGGCTCCTGGAGCAGTTCGTCGGCGAGTCTTCGCTCCATGTCCTGCGTCGCCACGCCGGGGATATACGTGCCGTGGTCCGCGTGGTCCTTGATGCACATCACGCATTCCTGCCGGCCGCCATGCCACTCCTGGTTCCGGTTGTAGTAGTAGGCCATCACCTCCATGCCCGTGCGGGCGTCGTCGTCTCCCTGGAAGGGGATGGCCCCGTCGAAGTAGAGGTGGTCCGGGCGGTAGTTGTCGATCAGATCCTTGATGCGTCGCGCCCACATGTCACACCACGACTTCGGCGGGTTGATGGGGTGACGCAGGTCGGTGTCGTCGTGCGGTTCCAGGTAGAAGTCGGCGTATTCGGGGTCTGCGCCGTCGTACGGCACGCCCACGTGTTCGCCCTCTTCGTCCGCTCCCTTGTTAACGTTGAACCAGCTGTACGTGCGTTCGAGATGCGTCGTGACTCCCCACCGCAGCCCGTGCTCAAGCGTGGCGTCTCGCCACCGGCCCGTGATGTCCTGCTTGGGACCCATGTTCACGGAGTTCCACCGCTGATGCCGTGAGTTCCACAGGTCGAAGTTGTCGTGGTGGATCGCGCACGGCGTGAAATACCGCGCTCCGGCGTCCTTGAACAGCCCTACCAGCCTGTCGGGATCGAACTTCTCCGCCCTCCACAGCGGGATCAGATCCTTGTACCCGAACTTCGACGGGTGGCCGTACGCCTGGCGGTGGTATTCGTAGTCGGAATGGCCGGGGATGTACATGTTCCGGGCGTACCACTCGCCCTGCGCGGGTACCGAATACACGCCCCAGTGGACGTAGATGCCGAACTTCGCGTCGCGGAACCAATCTGGGCAGCGGTACGCCTTGAGGCTTTCCGCCGTGGCGTCGAATGTCGGCATGGACTGTGGGGCCCTTCTGTCGTTTGCGCGTCCGCGGGGGAGCCTGCTCAGCGTATGCCCCGACCAGGCACGCCGCAAGGGCGGCGCATCGGGGCGCCGGTCTGGCTGCCCAACCGCCTCCGTCTGCCATCGGCTCGGCGCCGATCGCCGCATGGCGCGGGGGCCAAGCCCACCCTGTACGCAGCGCCTCTACCCCGACTGTGCGGTGTTTTGCCCGACGCGGCGCCGCTGGCATTTCAGGCTTCCACGCACGGGCGCCGAGGAGACGCGGGCTAGCATATATGCAGGCTCTGCCGCATGCGCCGTCGCGCCTCGGCGCGTCGTGTTTGGGCCATTTCATCGCTGGGGGATTCGCCATGGGGCAGTGGGTCGCGTTGCTGGCAGCCGCCGTCGTCGTTGGACTGTTCTTTGTGGCGTTGGTGCGCGATGTGCGCAGACGTCACGCGGAGCCCGGGGAGTAACCGCCGGGGCCGACCCCTGACACGGACGTTCTCCGGCGCGCGCAGGCGTATCGTCGCCGTTCTCGTGGCCGGACAGTCTACTGCTCGCCCCGCTGCCCACGTCCGACACGCGGCTTGCGCCACGTACAGCATGGTCGACGGCCCGCGGCCGAACGCCGTGCTCGGCCTCGGCCCGCATCGGCGCCTCACGGCGAGCCCCCTGCGCACGGTACCCCCAACACCTTCCAGCCTTGCCCCGAGCCGTTGAAATGTCGGGCGTGCCCCGCGTCGCCGTACTGCCTCAGAACTGAAAGTACCCGAAGGTTCCTTCGGCGCCTCATTGCTAAATGTACTCGTAG
>NYZG01000185.1 GCA_002687025.1 Candidatus Poribacteria bacterium | reverse complement strand
CCCCCGCCGACTTCACCGCTGTCGACGAGAACGGCTGCCCCACCAAACGCCACCACGAGGTGGGCGTTCTTCGAGAACTCTCCGCCCGCTATCGCCAGATCGACCCCGACGCGATGTACTTCCGGGACGCAGACGGCATCAAACGTGTCGACAACCACTGGCCGGCCGGCTTCTGGGAGGAAAAGGAAGACGGAGTCCGTCGCATGAAACGACCTACCCACAAGCCCGGCACGCCTGAGCCGAAGTTCTGGTTCTCCGGCAGGTCGATGGCCGAGACGTGGATCGCCGACTTCTCGAAGGTCATGTGGGCGATGTGGGACTGACGGGTAACCGACGGGTAGCTGATACGGAAGGAAGACCATGAGCGATCCGATGCCCGATACGATCAAGAGAGCGAAGGCGAGGCTAAAGGAGCTTGGGTTCACCGCGAGTGGACCGCAGATCGTCTTCAGGACGGAATCCGAGGAGCGTGTGGCGGTCGCCCTGGACACGCGTAGTCCCGAGAACGACTCCGGCTCCAAGGACTCCATCAAGCAGCAGATACGACTGGACAAGGTGCGATCGTCGACGCCTGTGGTGGTCCTGCCGCCCAGCCTGCACACCGGGATGCAGTTGCTTCTTCTGCTGATCCAATACGCCTGTCCGGAGAAGGGATGGCGTGAGCCCGTCGGCGTGACCGATCAGCCCGACGACATCGACGGCTGGATGGCCCGGATGAAAGGAGCGAAGAGTCCCGGCGAGGGACTATGGGTCCTCGACCGATTCACCGAGTGGACGGCAGTCAACCCGGACGTCGTGAGATTACATCGATGAGCATCAACGAATGGGAAGAAGGGGAGATCGTCATCCCCTCGAAGGAGTTCGTCGACGTCCGGAGGACGGTCGTCAGGGCTCACAACGCGACAGAAGAGAAGAGTCTGGAACTGGCGAGGCGGATACACGCAGACCTTCTCGAGTTTACCAAGCGGCAGCGGAACGTGGAGTGGAGCAGAGCCCTGTGGTCCATGTTCGACGAACAGGCCAGGACCACTCGCCGCGTCGCCCGGAATCACAGCAACGACGACGTGTTGTATCGAGCCACGCGTCTCGTCGAGCAGGGCTTCCGTGAACAAGGACGTCCGTTGAGTCCACAGAAGAAGTGGCTCGACCTGCTCCCGCTCGCCGCGACAGAGATCGATCTGGGAGAGGTGTCCGTGCGGTTCGATGCGACGACACGAACCGTGGGCTGGAAAGTGATGGAGAACAACCACGCCGTCGAAAGGGCTCGCAAACACCCGGTGGGCAAGGCTCTGTTCAGCCGCCTCAAGCGGGTGAAGTGGACTCGTGGCTCCGGCGGAATCATCGTCGGGAACGACGAGTACAACTGCGACTCCCGAGATAGTGGAGGCGGTGGCAACTACATCAGCGGCAGCTACGGACCGATCGGTCAGAGCGAGGCCGGTTACCTCTCCGCCTGAACTTAGGCTTTGGAGCCCGGGTGATTGCCTGGGGAGCCGAAGCACACACTTCCCGTGACGCGTTGCGAAGCGGGTTGGAGAAGCCGGAGCGGGACCGGTGATGAACCGTAAAAAGGGTAAGTCCCGTGGGGACGGCCGCTGTCCGACTGGGGAGACCGGGCAGCACCCCGACGATTAGGCCATGTCTCCCCACTTACTGGGGGCGCCAGGTTTCGACGTCGAATGCCGCCACGCAGAGCGGGTGCTCTGTACGGATTGTCAACGGCTTCGGCGGACGCGGGTTCAATCCCGCCGCCTCCACCAGTTTCAAGGCTCCCCTGCCCGGGGGAGGGTGGTCCCAAAATGGGCATCGGCACGATGGTGTCCGCCACCGAATCGGGTCGACACACCAGCTGTCGCATACGCTGGCGGGAGGCGTTCAGGTGGGGCGGATTCGAAATCCGAAACCCATGGATGTCAGAGAAGGCGAACCTCCCTCACCGGCCTCTGCTTGTCCCGTCTGGAGGTCTCCGGGTGGAGCCAGTTATCTCACGGGGCCCGATTTCAGGAATCCCTGGCCCGGGGATCTAACTCCGCAATAGGGCCGGCAAGTCAGCCTCGTGAGTGCTGACAGCACGGCGACAGCTATATGTCGCGGAGGCCGCCGAAATCGGTGCAACCGAAAGTACCGCGTAAGAGAAGGACGACCTCCATCCCTACGACCCTCTCGTGGCCCCGTGAATCTTGGAGGGTAGGGCAGTCCAGTGAACGGGGCCGAGTTTACGTTGGCCGTAGCTCAGCGGCAGAGCATCTCGCTGTGGACGAGAGGGTCACCGGTTCGAATCCGGTCGGTCAACCCAATTTCACGGAGGACAGGACGTGAGAGAGGCAACGCACACGCTGGACACGGGACCCGTTACTGTCGCTCTGAATCAGGCGAGAGCGGAGCACCTCGCCACCGGCGAGAAGCGGTACGTGATCAATAAGGACGGCGGCGTGGCGATTGTCAAGCGGCGTCCAGCCAAGGGTCTCGGCAGGTACTGGGTAGTCGACAAGGGAGACCTGAGCATGGTCGTCCCCGGGTGGGCGAAGGCCAACTGATGAGCGACAAGACTCCCTTCATCCTGGTCGTCTCCTATGGTCGCACCGGGTCGACCCTTCTAAAGGAGATCCTCAACACGGACCCCAGAGCCGAGATTCAGGGCGAGAACGGGATGGCTCTCCAAGGGCTGATGGACGTGTACGAGTCGCTGGTCGCCGCAGACAGCCAGAAACGTGACGACCCCGTCAGCCCGTGGCACACGCATGTGGACATCCCGTGTGCTCTGGAGAACATGGAGCTGCTCATCGAGGGCGCCCTGTTCCGCCGACCGGACGCAATCAAGGGCTTCAAGGACGTCGGCTACCGGAAGATGCAGACCGAGGACATCCGCAGCTTCATCGGGATGCTCGCTCGGATCTACGACCTCACGGTGATCGCGAACTTCCGGCGGGACAAGCGAGCTCTTCTCGATAGTCTGAGACGGGCGGGACACCTCACCGGGACCTATGACCGCAGGTCTACCCTCGCAGGGCTGGAAGCGGTGGAGGCCGCCGTCGTTCCTCGTCGCGAGACATACCGGTACACGCGGATCGACTACGCGGATTTGCACGACCTGGACGCCCTTGGCGAGGTGTTTCGGGTCGCGGGGTTGGAGTTCAACGAGTTTCTCGTGAAGCAGGTGTTGGCGACTCCGCACTCCAACCACAACCGTCCGGAGCTGACGGACGAGCACGGAGCGGTCGTCGCGTAACAGCGACAGACAGGCGCATCCACGAAAACACCCATACCGGAGGACGTCATGTCCAGACGAAACGTCGTGCGTGAGTTGAGAGCCAGCCGGGACGAGCGGAAGCGTATGAACGCGAAGCTCGGAAGGATGGCTCAGCAGGTCCGTAAGGGTCAGCCGACCCAGTCGCAGTACGACGAGATCATGCGGATGCGTCACTCCATCGCTGAGATGCGTATCCGACTCGACACCGCGGACACGAAAGCCTGGATCCCCGAAGGGCAGCGATACAACGCCGAGAAGGACATCGCCGCGGTCGAGCGGAAGATCGACATCCTCGCGGCGAGGGGTGTCGCCCGGGAGGAGCAACGAGCACGGTCGGCCTGACGGGCACGCCACCGATCCCAACACACTGGACCGGGCCGTCTGTGGCTCGTGCCGACACCACCCCAAGGCAGTGGGACGCATGCCGCCTAAAGAGTTCGTCATTGGAGACACCCACTTCCACTGCCGTAACCTGATCGCCACCCAGTCTCGACCCGAGGATAACGACGAGCGGATCATCGAGAACTGGCGACGGATCGTCGCTCCCGAAGACGTTGTGTACCACCTTGGAGATCTGGCATACGGCACGAACGCGAGCGTGAAGGACGTGGCGCCGGAGTTGACCGGTCGGAAGGTGCTTGTGCTGGGGAACCACGATCGGAGGTCGCCGGACTTCTACCGAGGGCTCGGTTTCTTCGTCGTGGTCACACAGGTCCGGCTGCCGTTGGATCAACGCCTCGAAGGACTGCCGTCGGAGCGTGAACTGATTCTGACTCACGAGCCGTTACGCAAGGTCTGGCCAGGCCGCGTGAACATCCACGGACACACGCACTTCACGGAGATGCAATCGCTGGTGCCGGGCGATCCCTACATCAACGTCTCGGCGGACGCCACGCAGTTCTGTCCGGTGAACATGAAGGAGATCCGGCGCCGGGCGGTGGACATCCTCGCCCAGAGGTCGGTGATCGAGCAGATGGAGATCATCGCCACCCCGGAAGGGCCGGGCGAATGGAACTCGCTGGGAAGGTAAACATCACCCCCGGCGACCTGTTCCTGTGGGGCGAATCGGCGATCGACCATCGCTTCGGCAGATCCTCATCATCCTGAGCGTGGACCACGAAGATCGGAGGACGCTGTCCGCTGCGAGCATGATGGACCACGCCACGCTCAGGGACGGAGCCGCCGTCTGGGACATTCAGGGCCGAAACTCAACATCTCAGCCCTGGGTCTTGGCTATGCCCCACGAGGTGGCGTTCATCGCGACGCTTAGCAGCGATTCGGAAGCGGCGGAGCATTACGTCACGAACATCACCTTCGACCAGTGCCACGCGGTTTCTACGCGGACGATCGTGCGGATCTCTGACGGGAGATACCGCATAATGCAGGCGATGAGAGAGGTGTCCAGGTAATCCCTAGCGAACGGAGCACTTCGGCTTGACACGCGATCGCCGAGGCACTATCCTAGTAAATAGCGACTACTACACGAGGGCGAGATGAAAGTATCCCTGGTTCGCCACACTGCTGACGCCTACGAGACGTCGGTCGCCTCGGCGAGGACCTGTTACGCCGCCGACCCGGTCCTTCCGGAGGATGTGTCGAGTACCCGACAGCGTCGACAGGTTCGGGACGCGATCGCAGCCTCCACGCTTGCCGCCGGGCATCTCACCACTCGCCAACACGCCCACTTCACGTTCCTGATTCAGGGCGTCTCGCGTGGCGTCGTTTGGTCGTTCCTGCACAGCCACCCCCACTACAACTCCGAGCAGGTCTCTCAGCGGTACGTGCCGGTGAAACCGGAAGCGTTCGTCATGCCGCCCGGCTTGGACGGCGAGGAGCTGGCCAACTGGTGTGATCTGGTGGCTTACCAGGTGAAGGCGTACCAGCAGGTCGCCGCGTCCCTGTTCCCGTCGGTTCGCGAGGAGTACTTCGACCGGCGCCCGGCACGTCGACAGAAGGCCGACGAACACGAGACGGCGATCCGGCGGCTCTGCCTGGAGGACGCCAGGTATCTGCTGCCACAGAGCGTGAAGGCGAATCTCTACCACACGGTGAGCGCCCTGACGCTGCTGCGTTACCTGCGTCTGGCGAAACGGTACGAGTTCGCGGACGAGACGACGGAACTGTGTCGCCAGATGCTCGACTGCGTCCTCGAAGTCGACCCCCTATTCGACAAGGACGTGGAGCGCGTCGAGGACTCGGAAGACCCCTGGGCGCTGGACGAAGAGGGGGATCTGCCCTGGGAGATCGACTCGGCGAGGATGGCGATCAAGAACGCCTACTCGATGCTGCTGGACGTGTCCGGCGCCATCGACCTCGACGACCCCCTCCTCGTGGGAGCGATAGATCCCGCAGAGAACTCGATCCTGCTGGACAACCTGGGCCTGCAGGCGATGGACCGACGGACGCAGATCACGGAGTTCGTCCACTTTACCTTTCTGAAGGCGTTGAGCCTCACCGCGGACGCACAGTCTCAACGACACCGGGCCATTCGCCGCTACCAGACGGCGTTGCCCGACGTGTTCCCGTCACCCGAGCGGATACGGACACCGGTCAAGGTCGCACGCTGCGAGACGACCCGACGCCTCTACGAGGACCACGTGTCGGAGATCACCCTTAGGGGACGATCCTTACATTCAGTCGACCCCGCTCCCATACATTACACGCTCCCGAACGGGTTCGTGACCCACTTCATCGAAACCGGATCGTTGGCAGGATTCGCCCATCGCTGGAAGATGAGGCTGTGCCTGTTGGCTCAGGACGAGATTCGGCAGGCGGCGGAGGAAGAGGTGCGTGACGTGATGGGGTTGGGAGAACTACAAGGGATCGGAGCTCCCTGCCACATACGGCATCGCGGAGGAGTCCGACCCCCCTGTCCGGAAGGTGATCGCTTCTGCGGCGTCCGGGTGTGGGAGACGCCGGTCGGAGGGCCGGCTACGTAGACTCTGTGCCTGGGTTTGCTTCGGTCTGGGACTCGGTATCGACCGGGTCCCGGAGATCGAGCAGGATCATGTCGTGTTCATCGCTGTGGGTCGGTTCATATCTCTGAGGAGAGTCGACATTCAGCCCGTAGTGGGTCAGGAAAGCACGGATCGACACGTTCGCCGAGGACTTGGAGATGCTCAGCTTGCGGGAGCCCCGCTGCTCATCTTCCACCGGCTGGAGACCGATGACCTCGTCGTCCTTCGAGTAGTGCAGTGTGAGATGTGCGACGTCGGCCAGTCCGAGTTCCGTAATCGCCGCACGGTTGAAGGTGAGAATCCCCTGCTTGGTAAGGATCGCTCGCCTTTCGTCGAACGCTCTGCCTCGGACGGCTCCCTCGTCGAACTTCTCAAACTTCACGTTCAGCCCCTTTGCTCATATCCGCCGTGTCAGATGGCATTGAGCGTGCACGAAAGCCAGGGGTCTGGCCGTCGTAGTGTGTACGCTATACCTACGGCAGCATGAGTATATTAGCAGGTATTCAGGGCAGAGTCAACTGAATGCATGCAATGTGCTACATGTAGAGGAATGCATCACGGGCACGGCATCGAGGGGTACGTCGACGGTATACACCTTGTCTAAGGTATGATACGCCCGCTACACTTACTGGGTAGATGACTGAGGGGTATGCCACATGGCCGCTGATCCGGGCAAGGTCGAGGTTCCGTGGTACGTGCGGAATCCAAGCCATCGTCGCGAGTACAAACGCGTCGCGATCTTCACGATGCTCCGAGACCTGGCCACGATGCTCGACAGCATGCACGACGGTCTAGTTGCCATGGATCGCCGAGGCCCCGCGTTGGATCGGCAGCTGCTCTGTACGATCCGATGTGGATGTACGGTGCTACACCGCATGGCCGCGACTTCCCCCTTTGGGGTCGCCGACCTCGTCGAAGGGCGTCCATGTAGTCGAGATGAGGGTGAGGACTACTACGAGCCCCTCTTGGCCCTGATGGATCCCGCCGGTCCGTGTCGACGTCGACTCGGTTCGCAGCCCCCGTATGAATGGCCAGCCTGTCCCGGGAAGTTCGGTGGACCGGCTCAATGCGTCATGCCTGTCCGTGAGCGGCTGATGCAGGAGCTGGCCGACAAGGCTTACGACTACCTCACCCTCGCCCACACGTTCGTTCATCTCCTGGACGGGGTGTCGGATCACCCCTTGCCGTTCGACGTGGGGGAGGACGACGACCCAGAGCTCATTGATGGAGACACGCTGTAATGGAACACGGCGGAGGCCCGGAAGGGACGTACGCGTGCGGGATGTTCGTTACCCGCTTCGGCGTTGAGGCGATCCGGATATACGAGCTTCGTGGCATGGCGATGGGGTGTTTCGAGGAACCCGACTGTGTGTTCACGAGACTCGGGGCGGTCGTCGCTCGCCTGCTAGCCGAAGGAGACGAGATTACCGAGGAGGTCGTGCTACGAGAGGCGCTGGAGCCGCAACCGCCTCGGTACGTCGCTCTGATCGAGTGGTCCTTGGGGAACTACGGGATCTACATCGACCGGCAGGCGGCGATGCGTCCCTACGACGGTGGACTAGAGGCGTTGCAGGCGAAGGTCGACGGCATCGCGACGGTCGATGCCCACGAGCAGTGGCAGTTCCTGGATTACGTGTTCCAGAGGGCCTCCATCTATCGGAGGTGGGCCGGCGAGTACCATGCGATCATGGTCGAGCCGATGTCTCTCGCGGACATCGACTCCCGTGACTGCGACGCTGTCTGACTCCTTGCTCGACATACCGACATCTTGGAAGCCCGTGGCCCGCCATCTGCCGCGGGCTTCATCACGCCTGTTGCCCTCCCTTCCTCAGTATTTCCACACCCAACGCACGAGGACTGCCGACGCGGAGGAGAACGCATGGCGAACTCGCAGACGGTGGATGTTGCGGCCGATTCAAGGGTCGATTTAGCGGCCCATTCCGCGACCGGATGCACGGTTCTGGTAGGTTCCAAGGAGGTGACGTTCCGACAGGGCGAGAAGTTCGACTACCACGGCGATCGGGTCGGTATACGCGTGGCGCTGTTCGACGGGCGTGACACACGCGTGCTCGAGAGCGAGGAGTTTGTGAGCTATGCGAAGCGATCCGCTCGGAACTTCGACGAGGTGATGGTCGAGTACGTCGAGGCGTGTCCGCGTGAGCCGTCGGCTCCCCTGCGGTACTCACCCCTGCAGGAGCTCGTCGAGGCGAACCAGATCGTCGTCTTCCGCCTCTACCCGGGCGGACACATGCGGAGGGTGCGGTTCTCTCGACGTGGCGGGAAGCTGCCCGAGAATCTGTCGGCGGATCCTGACCTCGTCTCGGAGCTGTTCCGCCTGTTCGACGAGCCCACCATCCACGACCTGATCTACCTGCAGCTCCGACCCCATCTCGACCATACCCACGTCCCCAACATCGGGGCGGGCAGGTTCAACGGTCGGATCGAGGGCAGGAGCATCCTCGGGGATTCGCATGACCCGAAGATCGGTAAGCGGATGCAGCTCGTGCAGACGCCCCGGGTGCGGTCCACGTTGGACATGCAGATCCCGTCGGTCGCGGTGTTCACCCCGGGCGAGGATACGCGGAACGCTCTCGACAGCCCCTACCTCATGCGCTTCAACATGGAGACCGACCGACGTCGGTGGCGGGAGTTCCTTGCCGCCCACAAGGTCGAAGCGACCGATCAAGAGGCGGACGACCTGTACCTCGCGATCAACGCGGGCTGCCTCATCGGCTCTCCGGATCACCTTCTGGAGACGGTCAACAAGCGGGACCGGGAGCTCTTCTGGAGGCCGGCACACACGGGCGACAAGGTCGTCGGCGTGGGACCGGTGATGATGGGCGAGTCCACGGTCACAGGCATCCTGAAGGGGACGCGACTCGATTGGCCGGTGCTCGGAGGCGACTTCCTGGTGGCGGACGCCTTCAAGGGAGAGGCGCCCAACGCAGTCGACTCACGGGTGGTGTACGCCTACCCAACCGAGTACATGTCGAACGGCTGGCGGTACGGGCAGCTGCCGATCACCACCGGGCTCTACGCGGATCGCCTGGGTCACCTGGAGCGGATCGCGGAGGCTCTCGACGGTGAGCGGACGCCGGAGCTGGTCGCGATGATGGCATACGACATCGAGACCGAGGACGGTCGGGAACTTCGGCTTCCGAAGTCGGCTGAGGTGCTTCGACTGTCGCAGGTCGGCTTTCACACTCCCGGGGCGTGGTTCTCCTTCGGCCTCGACGACATGTTCCTGGGATACGTGCGGAAGGTGATGACTCGGAGCGACATGCTGATCTGGAAGGTGCTGACCCCCACCATCGGCCGGAAGGTCGAGGAGGTGTTCGTGCCTT
>NYZG01000184.1 GCA_002687025.1 Candidatus Poribacteria bacterium | reverse complement strand
CGGGTATTGGTACAACAACGGATGCCTATACCCGGACATGGGTAGCGTGATGATCGCCGTCGATGGTGCCACACGCGCTAACGGGTGTCTCGAAGTCCTGCGGGGTTCGCACCTGTGCGGTCGCATCGAACACGCGCGTACGGCGGAGCAGATCGGCGCGGACCTGGGGCGCGTGGCGCTCATCCGAGAGCAGTGCGAGCACGTGTATTGCGAGATGGCGCCGGGCGACGCGCTGTTCTTCCACGCGAACCTGCTGCACGCGTCACAGGCGAACACCAGCGCTGATCCGCGTTGGGTGCTGATCTGCTGCTACAACACGCGGCACAACTCGTGCCGAGACCTGCCCGGGCATCCGAGCTACACGCCGATGGAGCAGTGGGACGATGGGCGTATTCGCGAGATCGGCGAGCGACGATGGGCCGAGATGCAGGGGTAGGGCCGGAGCGACACGCGGCTTGGGCTATTCTCCGACGAACTGTATCTGTAGGCCGCGTTCGCGCGGGCCGTCCAGTTCGGCGAATATGATGCTCTGGAACTGGCCCAGGACGATCTTGCCCTTGGACACCTGCAGCGAAAGCGTGCCTGTGCCCAGCAGCAGCCCGCGCAGGTGCGCGGTGGCGTTCTTACGCTCGCAGTCGGAGAATTCTGCGGAATTGTGCCGATGCCATTCGGTGTCGTCGACGATCCGCTCCAGCATGTGGCGGATGTCCTCGAGGAGGGCGCTCTGGAACTCGTTCAGGAATATGCTGGTCGTCGTGTGTAGGGAGGCCAGATTGATGAAGCCGTCGCGGATGTTGGCTGCGCGCAGGGCCTCCATGACCTTGCCGGTGATGTCCTGTAGCTCGAAGCGCTCGGTCGTGCGCACCTTGATTTTCTCGAACAGGATCTTCATCGGAGCAACTCCCCAAGACCTGCAGCAGGCCGCTAGAAGTATCGCACACCGCCTCTACAGCGGCAACCGGAGTTGCGGCTCCAACACGTGGCTGATGAACTCGCCCATGAGCGAGAAGCACACTACGAGGTAGAGGAAGCCCGTGGCGGCCTGGGTGGACTCCTCGCGCAAGCAATACCACGTCAGGGCCACGCACGCGGTCGTCGCCACGATCCCGAAGAGTACCCGGGCCAGCACGAATACGCCACCGAGAAGGCGCGCTGGAATCACCGGATCGCCCGCCCCGTTCCACAGCAGACCGGCCGTCAGAATCGCCCGCGCGACGACAAGCGCAAGTCCGGCGATTACGGCGACGTTGAGTCTCTGTAGGTGGCGGGCCGGCAGGTTGGGGGTCGTCAGGTACCAATGGCCGAATAGCATGGCGGTCATCGCTGAGCCGGTGAACAGAGCCGATGCCGCACGGCTGGCCACGGCCGCCACCGGCCCGCCGGGTGCAGACGGCACGCCACCGGTCGCCAGATGGCCGACAAACACGGCCGCAGCGGGTAGCGAGACCCAGACGCATAGGTAAGTGATGCCACGCCATCGCGTCCAGGCTAGCGCGGCATACGCGCCGACAGGCAACGCGAGGGCGATGCCGACGCTTACGGGCATCACGCCCGGCGCAGCGCGGTGCAGCAGATACAGAGCGCCTGCCACGAACGCGGAATAGAGGAGACCGGCGAATCGGAAGAAGCTCGGGCCGAGCACGTTGGGAGGGACGAAGACGAGCGTGGCGAAGCCTCCCGCGGCCATTTCGGCCAGCACCAGACAGAAGGCGCGACTCATGCCCGTGGGCCGAGGTAGCGCAGCGCAGCCCCGGCGATGAGCGCGCCGCCGACCGGCATGGCGTCTTCGTTGAAGTCGAAGTAGGGGCTGTGGTGGGAGTAGGTGGGTCCACTGGCCGGTTCGGCGCCGACGAAGAAGAAGCACCCCGGCACACGGTTCAGGAAGAAGGACATGTCCTCCGAGCCCATCACGCCGGCCGTAGGCAGCACGGCCGAGTCGCCCAGCAACTCGCGGGCGACGCCGATCACCAGCTCCGCCGCGTCCGCGTCATTCACCGTGGGCTCGCAGACGGGCGCGGCCGCCACGTCGGCCTCGGCGCCAAACGACTGCGCGACGCCCTGCGCGACATCCTGAACCCGCTTGACGATGTCCAGACGGACATCGTTGTGGAAGGCGCGTATGGTCCCTCCGATGCGAACCGTCTCGGGGATGATGTTTGCCGCTGTGCCGCCGTCGATCTGGCCGAAGCTGACAACTGCCGCGTCCAGGGGACTGACATTGCGACTGACGACGGTCTGGAGCGCGGCGATGACGTGCGCCGCCACGACGATGCTGTCCACAGTGTGGTGCGGCATCGCAGCATGTCCGCCCCTGCCTCTGATTGTGATGTCGAGGGTGTCGGCTCCGGCCATGAGGGGGCCGGCCTTAGTCGACACCGTGCCCACAGGCGAGCCCGTCCAGAGGTGCAGCCCGAGCGCCACGTCGACCGTCGGGTCCTCCAGCACACCGTCATGGATCATCGCTCTCGCCCCGGCGAGGGCTTCCTCGGCAGGCTGGAACACGAACTTCACCGCGCCGCGGAGCGCCTCTGCCCGCGATGCGAGGAGAGTCGCGGCCATCAGGCCGATGGCGGTGTGTCCGTCGTGCCCGCAGGCGTGCATCGCCCGCGGGTCGGTGGAAGCGTAGGGGGCGTCGGACAGCTCTTCCATGGGCAGCGCATCCATGTCCGCGCGGATCAGGACGGTGGGGCCGGGCGCCCCGCCCTGGAGCAGGCCGACAACGCCCGTGCGTCCGACCTGCGTCTCGACGGCGAGCCCAAGGCCCCGCAACCTGTCCGCGACGATGGCGGCGGTGCGGGTCTCCTCAAAGCCGACCTCGGGGTGCGCGTGGATGTCTCTCCGCAATGCGACGGCGTCTGGCTTCAGTGCCTCCGCCTCGGCGCGTAGTGGCAGAATGTCGTGGCCGGCGTCAGCCATGGGTCGAGCCCGCGAGCGGAAGGTCTGGACTTGCCTCGATCGGCGTTGGGAGGTCGTCTGGATCGCCCATGTCGTCATAGTAGGCGTTGCGGAGCCGAGGTGTGTAACCCCCGTTGCGGATGAGTCGGCAGATTTCCGCGGAGTTCACGCGGTGCGACGTGCCCGCCGCGCTGACGACGTTCTCCTCCATCATCGTCTGGCCGAAGTCGTTCACGCCGTATTCCAGCGAGACCTGGGCGATCTTGGACCCCTGCGTGACCCAGGAAGCCTGCAGCCCGTCCACGTTGTCCAGCATGAGTCGGCAGAGCGCCATCATCTTCAGATGCTCCAAGCCACTGGACTTCTTCCTGATGGGCAGTTCCGTGCCATCAGGTTGGAAGCTCCAAGCCGCGAAGGCGGTGAAGCCGCCCGTCTCGTCCTGCATCTCGCGCACGCGCATCAGATGCTTGATGCGATGCTCGATGGTCTCGACGTGCCCGTACATCATCGTCGCGGTGGACCGCATACCGAGGCCGTGCGCGACGCGCATGACGTGCAGCCACTCCTCGGTGGAATCCTTGTAGGGCGCGATGATGTCCCTGGCCTCGTCGTCGAGGATTTCGCCGCCGGCGCCGGGGATCGTGGCCATGCCAGCGCCGCGTAGCCTGACGAGCGCGTCCTCGAGGCGAAGTTTGGATATCTTGGCGATGTAGAGGATCTCGGAGACGGACAGGCCGTGTATGTGCACGTTGGGGAAGGTGCTGCGTATGCTCTCGAACAGGTCCTCGAAGTAGTCGATTCTGAGCCTCGGGTTCAGGCCGCCCTGGATGAGGATTTCGTATCCTCCGACGTCCACGAGCGCCTGGATCTTGGCGTGTATCTCCTCGCGCGGCAGCACGTACGCGTCCTCGGCCTTAGGCGACCGATAGAACGCGCAGAACTTGCACTGCACCCAGCAGACGTTCGTGTAATTGATGTTGCGCGAGACGATGAACGTAACAACGCGCTCCGGGTGCTTACGGAAGCGCACATGCTGCGCAAGCCGTCCGATGAGGGGCAGGTCCGGGCACGCCCAGACAGCCATGGCGTCGTCGAAGGTCAAGCGGGCGCCGGCGGCCACCTTGTCGGCGACCCGGTCCATTCCGCGCGTCATTGCCGCCCAAGCTCCCAGGTGTCCGGCGAGAAGGCCGCCACTACGCCGCGATTACATTGTAGAGCGTGTCCCGTTCGACCGGCTCGCGTCCTGCGTCGGATATCATCTCGACGAGTTGTGCGCGGGTAAGCGCTTGCCGCGTGTCGGTCTCGGCGTCGCGCGTCACCTCGTATTCCTGGATAGTCCCGTCGGTGTCGTCGGCCCCGTACCAGAGCGCCACCTGAGTTATGGGCGCGGTGTTCATGATCCAGAAGCTCTTGATGTGGTCCACGTTGTCCAGCATGAGCCGTCCGACGGCGATGTTACGCAGATCGTCCTGGCCGGTCGGCGGCGGGCAGTGCCTGAGGTCCGTGTTCTCCGGGTGGAACGAGAGCGGTATGAAGGTGAGGAAGCCACCCGTCTCGTCCTGCAACTCGCGTATTCTCACCATGTGCTCGACGCGCTCCTCGGGCCGCTCGACGTGGCCGTAGAGCATGGTGACGTTGGAGCGGAACCCAGCGTTGTGGGCCGTTCGCGCGGTCTCCAGCCACTCGTCGCCGTCGAGTTTGCGGTCGAACAGCTCCGTGTGGAGCCTGTCACTGAGCACCTCGACGCCGCCGCCGGGGAGCGATCCGAGGCCGGCATCGCGCAGGTCGGCCAGCACCTCGTCCATCGACTTGTCGGCGACGAGCTGGATCTGCTGCAGCTCGATCATCGTGAAGGCCTTGATGTGCGCGTCCGGGCGCACGCCGCGCACGGTCTGGAGCAGGTCGAGGTAGTACGAATACGGCAGGCGCGGGTGGATGCCACCGACTATGTGTATCTCGGTGATTGGAATGTCCAGGTGGGCCCTGATGCGCTCCTCTACCTCGGGCATGCTGAGGGTGTACGCTGTCGGGCCGTCCTTCTTGGCGTAGAAGGCGCAGAATCTGCATAGCTTGTTGCAGACGTTCGTGTAGTTGAGATGCTGGTTGCGCACCCAATACGTCCTGCCGCCGTGCTTGCGCTCCCTTACGAGATTCGCCATGTGGCCGACGCCGTTCAGGTCGTCGGTTTCGTAGAGCAGGATGCCGTCGTCCCAGGAGAGTCTGCGGCCGTCGATCACCTTCTCGTGCAGGGGGAGCAGGCGTTCATCGCGTATGGGCAGCAAGAGGAATCCAAATGCCGAGGTGTGGGCGCCTAGGTCGTTGCGGCATCCCAGTTGGTGAGTATCTCGACACCGTCGGACAGAACGACGACGGTGTGCTCGAAGTGCGCCGAAGGGCGGCCGTCCGCGGTGACGACGGTCCAGCCATCGTCTAGCGTGCGCACTCGGTGCGTGCCGGCGTTTATCATAGGCTCGATGGCCAGCGCCATTCCCGCGCGCAACTCCGGGCCGTCGTTCGGCTTGCCGTAGTTGGGGACATGGGGCTCCTCGTGGAGCCTTTCGCCGATGCCGTGACCCGCGAACTGCCGCACCACTCCGAATCCGTGTTCCTCAGCGTGCGCCTGAACGGCGTGAGACATGGCGCCCAGCTGGGCCCCCGCTCGCACCTCGGCCAGTCCCAGCGACAGGCACTCACGAGTCACCTTCAACAGCTCCGTGGTCTCCGGCGCCACCGTGCCTACAGCGTAGGTCCTGGCATTGTCGCCGTGGAATCCCTTGTAGAGCACACCGACATCAACGCTGATGATGTCGCCGTCCCGCAGGACGCAGTCGTCCGACGGTATGCCGTGGACGACCTGCTCGTTGAGCGAGGCGCATATGGATGCGGGGAAGCCGCCGTAACCGAGGAAGGAGGGGTCCCCACCAGCCTTCACGATGAGGTCATGGGCGGTGCGGTCCATTTCCGCCGTCGTCACACCGGGTCGGACTCGGTCCTCCAACGCCATCAGGACGTCAGCGGCGATCCGGCCGCTCTGTCGCATGCGCTTGATGTCGCCGGGCGATTTCATGGGGATCATGCGGGCCACCTAACCTGTCACGACACCGGGCGATTCGCCGCACGCCAGCGTGACGATGGAATCTTACTCAACCGCGCGCGAGAGGGTCAACGCGGCGACTCCTTGACCCACGGCCCATTCCCCGCTCAGTGTAGGACAGCCTGGGCGCGGCGTGCGTGCCTTGGGTCGGCCGCGGGGACGCCCATTGGAGCGGCGAAGCATACGGGAGGACAGAGCGATGGAGCCGGTCTATCGGACGTGTCTCATAGGGTGTGGCCGCATGGGGGCCACCATCGACGACGAGATCCGAGGGCACCCGCATCGGACGCCTACACTGCCCTGGGCCCACGCCGCGGGCGTCGTCGCGTGTGGCCGCACCGAACTGGTCGCGGTGTCCGACATCGACGCCGGTAAGGCAGAGGCCATCCGCGCGCGGTACGGCGCCGATACGGCGTACACGGACTACCGGGAGATGATCACACGCGAGCGGCCGGACATCGTTTGCATCGCAACGCGGCCGGCCACGCATTGCGAGATGACGATCTTCGCCGCGGAGAACGGCGTGCGCGGCATCTACTGCGAAAAGCCGCTGGCGTGCTCGATGCGCGAGGCAGACCAGATGGTGGACGCCGTGCAGACGCATGGCGTGAAGTTCAACTACGGCACGAATCGGCGGTTTTCGCCGCTGTTCCGCCAGATGCGGGCCATCGTCGACGCGGGGGACATCGGCGACGTGCAGTGTGTTGCGGCGTACTGCGGCACGGGGTCCGCGCAGTGGTGGCACACGCACACCGCCGACGTATTCGTGAACCTGGCCGGCGACGGGCCAGTGCGTTCCGTGCAGGGATCGATCGTCGTGGACGCCGCCGCATGGGACGGGATGCATCTGCGGGCCGATCCCGGCATCGAGATGGGGTTCGTGACGTTCGAGAACGGAGCGCGCGCATACTGGACGGCGGCGGCCGGCTACGAATTCGAGGTCACCGGGACGCTCGGGAAGCTGCGGACGCTGGACGACTACCACTCGTGCCAGTGGCGCGAGCGCACGGAGCCGTGGGGCATCATGGAGGAGCGGGCGTTCCCGCCAGCGCCGGACGAAAGCGCGACAGTGAATCTGCTTCTGGACCTGGCGGCCGCGCTCGACAGCGACGGGGGGACTGCGGGGAACATGGAGCTCGCGAGGCGCAGCCAGGAGATCATCTTCGGCGTGATCGAGTCGGCGCGGCTCGGGGGGACGCGCGTGGATTTCCCGATGGCGAACCGAGACTTGCGCGTCTCGCGCGACAACTGGTAGCGGCGGTCAGTAGAGAGGCAGCAGGGCCTCCGCGCCCTTGGGAGGGTGGCGCTCGAAGTCTTCCGTTATCCATCGCGCACGCGAGGTCAGGCCGGGATTCCGATAGGCGTACACGACGCACCACCGCGTGTCGCTTTCGGGCCGGCGCGGCGTGACCGCGTGCGCGGCGTGGGTCCACATGACCACCACGGTCCCCGCGGGAGCGTCCAATCCCTCGATGACGAACTCCGCGCCTGTCACCGGATGCGCGTTCTCGGCGAGCCACCCCTGCGCCAGGTCGTCGTCAGAGCGGGCGTGGAGCTTCTCGTCGCGCAGCAGGTGGCTGCCGCGGAGCACCTTCAGGCCCGCGTCGTCCGCAGTGAATCCGTTGACGTAGAAGAAGATGCGCACGAAGCCCAGGTCGGGTCGGTCCTCTGCATACGAGTGCGAGTGCCAGCCGATGCCGCCGTTCCCGCCAGGACGGTTCAGCGACACACAGTGGTCGTACCGGACGTCGTGGCCCAGGACAGTCCTGGCCAGGGCGACTAGCTGCGGGTGACCAATCAGGGACGCGAGGTAGCTGTCGTATTCGGCGGCGTGGTGGTTAGGATGCTGGTCGAGCTCGGCGCGCAGGTGCTCGATCCGGGCGAGCGAGCCCGCCAGATCGGCGCGCGCCCTCGCGGTCAGGATGCCAGGCAGCACGTAGTGTCCATCGGCGTCCATGCGGGCGCGTTCGTCGGGCCCGAAAGCGTACTGCGTGAAGATGTCGTGCATGTTTCCCCTACACCGTCACGATGTTGAGGCACTCCGCGTCGACGCCAAAGGGCAGATGAGCAGCGACCTCACCGTCCCGACCGATGGCGAGGGACCTACCGATGCAGTCGTGCCCGTTCCAGGGCCCTCCCGTCATCCTGCCAACGTTGCTGACGCCGACGACCGGCACGCCACACTCGCGGGCCAGCGTGCCATACGCATCCAGCCATAGTCCGCCGTACGGCGTCACGTCGTTGTCGAATCCCGGGGGCACTGCCCAGGCGCACGGCGACAGTATAATGTCAGCGCCCATGCCGATGAGCGAACGCGAGTAGTGGAGGCAGCTTCCGAAGTTGTCGGCGCAGATGGGTATGCCGACGACGCCGATGGGCGTCTCGGCGACGGCGAGCGACCTGCCCGGTTGGTAGACGTCGCGGGCGATGTCGAGGAGGTTGATCTTGCTGTGCCTGAGCAGGATGTCGCCCGTCGGCGAGAAGAGCACGGACGTGTTGTGCACCCGGTCGTCGTCGCGCTCTGTCAGGCCTGCGACGACATGGACGCCCGCCGCGCGAGCTGCGTCCGCGAGTCGATCAGCCCTCGGGCCGGGGATCGGCTCTGCCATCTCTCTCGCCGTCGGGTGCGTCCACGCGAGGTCGAGGCATTCCGGGAGGACGACGACGTCGCATCCCTCGGCGCCGGCCTCGGCGATCCGCGCCGTGGCCCTGGCTATGTTCGCCTCGGCCGCGCCGCCCTCTACGAGGATCTGCGCCATCGCCACGCGGGTCTCGGCCATCGTGGGCCTCCCATGGTCGGGCCGGTTCGCCTACGCGTCCAACGACCGATCGCGACCCCCGATGGAGGGTGGCGACAGGATGCGCCGCTGCTGCTCGGTGAGGGAGTCGAACTCGTCGAGGTCGTAGAAGTTCCCCGACCAGGCGGAGTGGCCGGGCGAGTATTTGTACAGGAGCGCGCGGCGTTCGTGGTTCGCCGTCCAAGGCATGGTGCCGTGGACCAACGCCTCGGTGAAGAAGAGCACGTCACCGGCGTCGACCTCGGGTTGGACGACGTACTCAGCCGCCTGTTCGAACGACATCACGTCGCGCGGTATGGCACGGAGGAAGTTGCTCTTGTGGCTGCCCGGGATGCACGCGAAGCCCCCGTCGCCGGTTCTGGCTGGCGTGAGGAAGAAAGTGAAGACGCTCAGCCCGTTGCGCATGACGCCGTCACGGTAGCGTGACCAGTGATCGCCTTCCGGGCCGCCGGGCCGGCCGCCGTCTTCGCCTCCGTGTAGGCTTCCACCGTCCGCGCCGGCCTTCATGAAGATGCTGTAGTCGTGGTCGAGTCGGAACCACGGCCCTAGCAGTTCCTCGATGTAGGGAGTCACCTTCGGATGGTCGATGAGGCGCTTGAACGCCTCGCCCCAGAGACAGACGCGGCCCTTGCCGCGACGGAGGCCGGCGTCGTCGGCGAAAAGGTCGTCGGCGATCTCGTTCATGTCGGCCAGTTCGTCGGCCCCTAGGACGTCCCTGATTACGAGATAGCCGTTCAGGTCGGCGACGAATCTCTCTTCGTCAGTCATCGCATCCTCCTATCCTGGGGGGTCGACACAGCTGATTGTCGCAGGAGGGGCGCCGTCCCGCAACGCCCTCGCGTCAGGCTATGCCCAACGCGGCCCTGAGCATCTCAATGCTCTTGGGTACCGCCGTGTGGGCATCCTCTTTACCCTCGAATTCGAGCGAGACGTATCCGTCGAAGCCGACCTCGGCGAGGATGTCGCGGACACGCGTGTAGTCGAGGTCCAGCGTGTACCACTCGCCGCCGCCATGGTAGGTCTTCGCGTGGACGAGCGCTGTGTGTTGGGCGATTGCCCGCAGCTTCGTGTACGGGTCGGCGAGGAAGTTGCCGCAGTCCATCGCTCCCATCAGCCAATCCGACTCGACTGCCGACAGGATGCGGTTCACGCCCTCGGGCGTCGCCGTCAACCCCCAGTGGTTCTCGAGCGCCAGAACGACGCCGTTGCGCTCCGCGTGCGGCAGGCACTCCTCGATGCAACCGGCGATCCATCCGTACGCGTCGTCGTCAGTGTAGCCGGGGAGGCGTGGCTCGATGCCGTCGAGGGCCATCAGCTCCGTGAACGAGCCGACGGTGTTCCACCGGCCCGAGTTCAGCCGGATTGACGGGATGCCGAGCTCGTACGCCAGGTCAATGCAGCGCACCGTGTGCGCCAAGTTCTTCGCGCGTTCGTCGGCATCTGGCGACACGAATCCCTGATGGATGGACAGCGCATGGAGGTCGAGCCCGTTCAGGAAAGCCAGGCGCTTGAGCCGCTGGGTGTAGCACCGGTCCTCGGACGCCATCTGCCTGTGCAGGATTTCGACGCCGTCGAGGTCCAGGCGCGCGGCCTCCTCAATGACATGCTCGATCGGCACTTTCTCCGGCGTGAAGTGCCAGTATGAGTAGCTGGAGACTCCGAGCTTCATCGTCGTCACCTCCGTCTTCCTGGGCAGACTACGGCCCTGCCCGGACGATCTCGTAGACCCGCGTGGAGCCGATCTCTGCGATCGGCCGGAACACGCCGGGGTTCGCGTCGACCACCGGGCCGAGGTACCTCTGCGTGTAGCTGTTCGTGACCGCGTGCGTCGCGCCGTTGGCGCGGATGGATGCCAGTATTTCCGCGTGGTCTGCGACCCACGGGACGGTGTACGTCGGACGTTCGGCCCAGAGCACGCCGTACGGCGCGCGGTTCGTCACGATGACGGCGTCGGGCGCCGACGCTTCGCGAAGCCACGCGAGGGCCGCGATGTAGTCGCGCATCACGCCCTGGTAGTATGGGTCGCGGCGTTCCGTGCGCACCCGTACACCGACCTCCCGCGCGCCCGCGAGCACAAATGCGGCTGCCAGCACCGCGGCAGTCGCGCTTTCGGCGAGGGGGCGCCGTGATGTGGGAGCCGTGGCGACGCGTGCCACGAGCGCGCCGATGGCGGTCAGCGCCGCGAGGGCGTAGTAGAAGATGAAGGGCAGCACGGGCACGAGGAATCGCTCGCCCTGGTGGGCCGGCCATAGTATGTACACCGCCACGTAGCCGGCGAAGTACCACTCCGCAGCCGTCGCTCCCCTAATGCCAGTGAGCGCCCATCCGGCAATGACGACCAGGGCCAGCCACCACGCCGGGGACCTTTTCGACGTCAGCAGCAGCGCGGTGAGGGTGGCGTAGTATCGCGCGTTCGTGGCTAGGCGCGCGCGTAGGGCAGGCCACGACAGCGTGCCCGTGTGCGGGTGGCTCGGGTCGGTGGCAACGAGCTCTGCCTCGTAGCTGAGCGCTTCGCGCAGCGTTGGCGGGAGTTCGTTCGTGACGAGCGCATTCCGGCCCATCCAGACAGCCGCCACGGCGGCCAGCGCGACGAGCACGACTGCCGCGTCGCGCGCGGCCTTGCGGAGAGGGATGCGCGGCGCGTCCGCCACGAGCGAGATCGCGACCGCGACAGCGACGGTGAAGCCGACAATGCGCACGAGATACGCCGCGACGCATAACGCCGCGACGCCGGCGAGCCGTCGCCAGGATCGGGCCTCGCGCAGTCGCTCGGCCGCGAGGAGAGCCAGGAGCGACACGAGCATGTACGGCACGTCGGATAGGATCCGCGTCGACTCGAACAGGAGAGCGTACGATGCGGCCGTCATTGCTGCCGCGGCCGCGGCGACCCACGGGCCCGCGGCACGCCTGATGAGCGCGTAGGCGGCGGCTACGCTAGCGACGGCGCACCCGGCTACCAGGCCTCGCATGAGTAGGAAGTTCGGGCCGAACACGCCGACGATGGGCGCGAGGAGCAGCGGGAATCCGGGCGGATACTTCGTGTGATCGTACCCCATGTACGTATAGCCATCGCCCGCGACGAGCGACCGCGCGAGCGCGATGTACGTCGCGCTGTCCCAGGTCGGACGCCAGTGGGGTACCAGAACGCAGGCGTACAGTATCGCGGATGCGCCCACGACCCAGGCGCCGGGCTCGCGCAGGGCTCGGCGGCAGGTGGACGCGAGCGATCGGATCACGGCAGTCTGTCCATGGGCAACACTGAGTGGCGACGTGAGTGGGAGGACTCCTAGCGCCCGTCCGCGTGTCACGCAGGGAGGCGCGTACCCATGTTCGGCGACTCCGGTCGGACGGTCAAGCGCAACTCCCGGAGGCGGCACATGGGCGCGGCCCGCGCCCCGCTGCGTACTGTCTCAGAACTGGAAGTACCCGAAGGTCCCTTCGGCGGCTCATAGCCAGATGCCCTCGTAGCCGGGGTTCTGGTCACGGTTCTCCACCCGCAGGGGTCGCCGGGTTGCCTCGGCCGCGGTCTGGATGTCTCGCCGCAGCTGCCCGGGATTCAGACACGTGCATTCCTCACACAGCGACCGCGACGTCAGAGCGGATAGACCCGAGGACCCGAGCGTGCGCGCGCAGGGCGCCCGCGGAGGAGACGATCTCGACCGTGCCTCAGAAACGCCGTTGCGCAGCGCCCGCGCGGCGTACGACGGGTTGTATCGGGTCGTCTCGACGAACTCGTCGAGGATGCCTGCCTTCTCCTTCCTGGACGCCTGCACACATCGACGGTGAGTGATACTCGTCACGTGACGTCTCGCCGCTATGCGCGACCTCATCGATTCGCCCCAACCCGCGCGATGTCCCATCGGGAACAGCGCCCAGATTGGCGGCGTTTGGCCATCGACCCACGAGTACATTTCGGTTGTTAGGCGTTGATGCCGCTTCGAGTACATCCTCAATGAAGCAAGTCGCGTCGTTGTCGACGCCTGGCCCTGCGGGTAGAATGCCATAGGCTCAGGGGAACCCATGGATACCGATACAAAGGCCGATGCGCCGACAGCCACCGAGTTGGCGGAGCTCGACCCCAACGACGCGTTGGACCTGTCCATAGTCGTGCCCGTGTACGAGGAACGGGACAACCTGCGGCCACTGCACGCCGAGATAACGGCCGCGCTCGACGCCCTACCGTACGCCTCGGAAATCGTCTACGTCGACGACGGTTCCCGGGACGGTTCGGCCGACGTACTCCGCGACATCGGCGAGACTGACGACCGCACGCGCGTGGTGCGGTTCCGGCGGAACTTCGGCCAGACCGCTGCCATGAGCGCCGGATTCGATTACGCGCGCGGAGCAGTCATCATCACGATGGACGCTGATCTGCAGAACGACCCGGCGGACATCGGGATGCTGATGGCGAAGCTGGACGAGGGGTACGACATCGTCAGCGGGTGGCGCAAGAACCGACAGGACGGCTTCGTGCTGAGGAAGCTGCCCTCCCGGTTGGCCAACCGTCTTATCTGCCGCATCACCGGCGTCCGACTGCACGACTTCGGCTGCACGCTCAAGGCGTACCGACGAGAAGTCGTAGAGAACATCCGACTGTACGGCGAGATGCACCGCTTCATCCCGGCTCTGGCCCACTGGATCGGCGCCGAAACGACGGAGATGGTGGTGAACCACCGCGCGCGTGTGTGGGGCAGCTCGAAGTACGGCATCTCGCGCACCGTGCGGGTCGTGCTCGACCTCGTCACGATCGCTTTTCTGATGAACTTCGCGACACGTCCGATCCAGGTGTTCGGCCGCATCGGGCTGGCGTCCGGCTTCGCGGGCACGGCGATCTGCGGCTGGCTCTCGGTCGGCAAGTTCGTCCTGCCGGACAGCTACTCTCTGCTCGAACGCATGCCCATGCTTCTCCTCGGCGTGCTCCTCATCTTCGTCGGCGTGCAGTTCATCACCATGGGGCTGCTGGGCGAGCTGATGACACGCACGTACCACGAGGCGCAGGGCAAGCCCATCTACGTCGTGCGCGAGGTCATCTCGTCCGCAGGGCAGTCGGCCCCGCCCGCCTGACTCTCGCACAGCGCGCACAGCGCGCACAGCGGAGCGACCGTGACAACCACCGGCGACACGCCTCCTGCTGTGACAACCGTCGATACAGGTGACGGCGCGTCGTCCCTGCCCGGCGAATTCGCCACCTTCACCGGGCCATTCGTCCGCGCGACAATCCACGGCGCACGCGAATCCCCGAAGGCGATCCACGCCCAGCTCGCAACAGGCGAGGGTGTCATCCTCCGAGGCGAGTTCCGTTACGTGGACGCTGTGTACCGGTACTGCCAGCGCTTCGACCGCGAGCTCGTCCCGTCGGACTACTTCGCTGCGATAGAGGACCAACGCGAACGGCGAGCCGCCTTCACGCGAGAGCGCCGCCAGCGCCTGCATCGGCTCCTTGTCGAGGCGCATGACCATTGCCTACCCAACCTGTCTGACGCACCCGCCTACGACGGGTTGACGGACTGGTTCGACCTTCGGCCTCCTGCCGGGCCGTACCTTATTCCCTACCGCCGTCTACAGCGCATCCTGACGGACATGGAACGGGCACGCGAAGGCATCGCCATGGAGCCGATAGGCAGCTCTCTGGCGATCCGGCCGCACGTGTACGTCCCGACCGACCAGAGCGTCCCGGCGATGTACGTTCGCTACGCGGCACTTATCGACGGCCGAGACGTCCTCGACATGGGCACGGGAACCGGCGTGCTGGCGGTACTCGCGGCCAAGCTCGGCGCGCGATCCGTCGTGGCGACCGACATCAGTCCCGAGGCGGTCGCCAACGCGCGTGAGAATGTAGAGAGGGCTGGCCTGCAGGATGTCGTGCAGGTGCGCGACGCCGCGCCCCTGTTCGACGCGACCCCGGGCGAGGCGTTCGATGTGGTAATGTTCAACGTCCCGTGGCTGGACGGTGAGCCCCAGACGCGCTACGACGTCGCTCGGTACGACCCGGGGTTCCGTACGCTGGGCGCATTCCTCGACGGGTGCCCCGCGCGCCTTCGCCCCGGTGGGGTGGCGCTCGTGCAACTGTCGGACATCGCCCGCGCGGATGGCGGCGATCCCGTCGGACTGCTCCAGGCGCGAGCCGCGCAGGCAGGACTCCAAGTAGCCTCCACCGAGGCGATACAGCGTCGCAGCCGCACCGCAGGCGGGCAGGAGACCGTGTTCGTGTTCGAGCTGCGTCCGGCCGCGTCGGGCGCGTAGGAGCTCGGCGTCGCGCGCGTGCTAGTCGCGCCTGATCGCGCCGAATTCGCGAAGGCCGCCGGCGCTTATCAGGATCTCCGATGCCCGGCCGTCGCCGTCCACTGTGAAGGTGAGCGTCAGCGGCATTCCGTCCTGTCGGAACTCCGTGGGCGAGGCCGCGCGCAGCGCGGCCTTCCCCATCTTTGTCACCGAGTAGAGCCGCCCGTCCTCTTGCACGACGGTGAAGGTATCACCGGCGACGTTTACAACGACCTCAGGCGCGATCAGCTCGTAGACGCCGACGTACCCAGCGAGCACATCTGCAGGCACGTCCGTCTCCACGAACGCTTCCTCTGGCTGCATCGACTCGCCCAGGTAGATCTGCGTGATCCGGTGCGCGAGGTCGCCGGCGCTGGGGAGTGGACTGGGTGGGTGCATACCTACATTGGACAGTACGACTACGCTGAAGCGCTCGTCCGGGAACCGCGCGATGAAGCCGTTGAACCCGGTGATGTCGCCGCCATGGGCGACTTCACGTAGCCCGCGATACTCGCCCAGCATCCAACCCATGCCGTAGCCGCCTTCACGGCCGCCGTCCAGCTTCACTCGCGTGAACGCCAGCGCCAGCGTCTCCGGCCGCAGGAGCGTGCCGCCGTACAGCGCTTCGTCCCACAGGCGCATGTCCGCCACCGTGGAATACAGCCCGCCCGCGGCATACGGACCCGACATGTCGGTGTACTCGGCGTTGACGTATTCGCCGGTGGCCCCGAGGGCGTACCCCGACGCGCGGCGCTTCAGGATGGGCGTGTGGTGGTCGTACCCGGAATCGACCATACTCAGGGGCCCGAAGATGAGGTCGTCGATGCAATCCTCATATGACTTGCCGTGGACCCGCTCCATGATCCGCCCGAGCAGGCTGTACCCGTAGTTGCTATAGCTGATGCGCTGCCCGGGGGCGAACAGCGAGGGCTCCTCTTCACTTTCGGAGAGGCCCGACGTGTGGGTGAGTAGGTGTCGGATGGTCATCAGGTCGGCGTCGCGCACGTCGGGCAAGTGCTTGCCGACCGGGTCCTCGATGTCGAGTAGCCGTCGCTCGTGCAGGACCAGTGTGGCCGCGGCCGTGAAGCTCTTTGTGATCGACCCGAGGCGGAACTTCGTCCGAGGCGTGTTGGGGACGTCGTGCTCGATATTCGCGAGGCCGTACCCTTGGCTGTGCAGCACCTTCCCGTTTCTCGCCACGATCACGGCGGCGCCCGGCGTGGACGCCCCGGCGATGTCCGCGAACAGGTCGTCGATCCGCGCCGACAGGCCGGTATCGGTTGGTGACGCGGCCATGGCGGCCGTCGCCGCGCCCGCGCAGAGCGCGGCGATGCACATCAGGCGCGCACATCGCGTAGTCATGTGGATACCTTCCTGCTCGCGTCGCCGCGCCTGGCGTATCGCGCAACGCGGCGCGGTCGGCGTCTAGCGCCTAAGGTCTGCCCAGGTTACCGTTAGCATCCCGGCGGGATCGACCGGCAGCCGACCAAGCGCGGCCTGCAATCCGTTCTCGGCGATCTCCGCGATGTCGGCCTCCGCAAGGGCCACCAGGAAGATCGCGGCCTCGTCGATGATGCCGACGAAGAACGACCCGCCACCCCATCGGCCGATCTCTACCGGGCCCCCCGCGGCCGCGACCTTGCCAGGCCGCGTGCTCTGGCCTGCCAGCACGCCGTTGACGTACACCTTGAGGTGGTCGGTGTCTCCGGCGGGATCCTGCTCGTACGTCG
The DNA here is from genome assembly GCA_002687025.1 of Candidatus Poribacteria bacterium. GTDB lineage: Bacteria > Poribacteria > WGA-4E. The sequence continues at coordinate 4,640 of NYZG01000184.1, read as the reverse complement.
CGGCGAAGTGAATCCACTCGTCCGTGGCCGGTACGGTAGCGCTCGCGCGCGGCTCCCAGGCCCCTCCTGGCTTCACGAAGGAGGACATCTTGTTGCCTTCGCCCGGCGGATCGATTCGCAGCAGGTACTCGTTGTTCTTCGCGATGATCTGCCGCCAGTCGGTGATGTCCGTGGCGAAGAACCACGCCATCATCGTGAGCTGCTCCCCGATCGTAAGCTCGGGCTGATCGGGGATCTCCACCCACGAAGCGCCGTCGAACTCCAGGGCGGAACCGAACTTGCCCGTCGTCCAGTCCGGCCCGTTGAGTTCGCCGTCGAACCCGCGCCCCGAGGAGTCCGCGGCCGTGTCGCCACCATCCTCATCCATCAGCCACACACCGACCGCCGCGTCCGGGTCGATCGCCGGGCGCGCGCCGACGGCGATCACCATGAAACCGACGACGCAGGCGAATCCCCTGAATGTCCTCATCCGGTGCCTCCATGCGCAACCTCAGAGCCGCTACGCGCGCGACTTCGTGTCGAAATACTGCGCGTCCGGGTGATGGAACACAAGGGCGCTCACGCTCGCCTCGGGGTCCATCATGTGTGACTCGGTGAGCTCGACCCCGATGTCCTCGGGCCGCAGCAGTCGCCACATGCCCTCGTGCGCCCGCATATCCGGGCACGCCGGATACCCGAAGCTGTATCGCTTCCCGCGGTATTCGCCGCGCATCAGCCGCCGTCGCGTGGAGCCTGCCGGGTCGGCGAAGCCCCACATCGCCCTGATCTGTCCGTGCAGGCTTTCGGCGAGCGCTTCGGCCAGTTCGTACGCAAGCGCCGACAGCGCGTGCGACGCCACGTATTCGCCGCGATCCTTCAGCAGTTCGGCCGTCTCTCGTACCGAGGCGCCCGCGGTGGTGACGAACATGCACACATTGTCCACCACATCGCTGCCCTCGCTGGCCACGTAGTCCGCAAGGCACAGCCCGTCCTCGGTCGACTGCCGTGGGAACGGGAACTCCTCGACTGCACCCGACCCGTCTCGTGCCATCACGGTGATCTCGTTGCCCGACGCGGCGCACTCGTAGAACTGGTACACGGCCCGCGGCGCGAGCCACGACTCCTCCGCGGCGCGGGCTCTCACCTCGCGCACCGACCGCTCCAGCTCCACCGCCTTGCCGTCCCCGGCGGCAAGCGCCTTCGCAAAGGAGCCTCGGAACCCCAGCCCGCGCCCGTACAGCAGCTGCGGGTCGATCCACTCGAACAGCGCGTCGGCGTCGCCTTCGATGATGTGGCGGGCGTAGTCAGGTGGGGTCGGCACATCGCGCTGCACGGGCGCGCGAGATGACCTTCGCGTCACAGTCGGCGCCGCAGCCAGTGGGGCGGCCTGCCCGCGCTCCGAGGCGCCTGCCGCGGCGTGATCCGGCGTGGCGACAACCGCCTCGCCGGCCATCAAAGCGTTGGCGAGACGAAGACCGTCCATGGCGTCGCGCGCGTAGGCAACGCCGCCAGTCGTGTAGGCCGGCGCGATCCGGCTCGCGGCGAACTTCGCGGACAGCGCGGCGCCCCCGACCAGCACCGGCGCGCTGACGCCACGGGCGGCGAGGTCCTCCACGGTCGTCACCATCTGCTGCGCCGATTTCACCAGCAGGCCGGACAGGCCGATGATGTCCGGTCTGTGCTCGTCGTGCGCCTGAATGAGCGTCTCCGGTGCGATCTTGATCCCCAGGTTCACGACGCGGTAGCCGTTGTTCGTGAGGATGATATCAACGAGGTTCTTGCCGATGTCGTGCACGTCGCCCTTCACGGTTGCCAGAAGCACCGCGCCACGGTCCTGGCCCGCGGTCGAGTCCATATGCGGCTCGAGATGGGCCACCGCGGCCTTCATGGCCTCGGCGCTCTGCAGCACCTCCGCGACGATCAGCTCGTTCGCGTTGAACAGCCTGCCAACCTCGTCCATCCCGGCCATCAGGGGCCCGTTGACGATGTCCAGCGGCGCGCGGTCGCTCAGGGCGATGTCGAGGTCCGCGGCCAGGCCGTCGCGCGTGCCTTCGACGATGTACCGGGCCAGCCGTTCGTCGAGCGTGAGGCCCGCCCACTCGTCCGCGGCGACCGCGGCCTTACGGTCGCGGAAGTGGTCGGCGAATTCCTGGATCGCGGCGTCGCTGTTGTCGAACAGCAGTCGCTCCGCCAGCGTCTTCTCATCGTCCGGTATCGACGCGTACCGCTCCAGCCGCTCGGTGTTCACGATGGCGAGGTCCAGGCCCGCGCGGGTGCAGTGGTACAGGAACACGGAGTTGAGGACCTCGCGGCCGGCCGGCGGCAGCCCGAACGACACGTTCGAGATGCCCAGCACCGTCTTCGTATTGGGGTACCGCGCCTTCAGCGCGCGCACGCCCTCGACGGTTTGGGCGCCGGCCTCCATGTACGTCGCGTCCCCGGTCCCGACCGGGAACACGAGGGGGTCCCAGATGATGTCCTCCTCCGCGACGCCGTACTTGCCCGTGAGAAGCGCGTAAGACCGGTCGGCGATTGCGAGCTTCCGCTCGACCGTGACCCCCATGCCCTGATCTGGATCTTCGTCGATGACGCCCACGACAAGGGCTGCCCCGTACGTTTTCGCCAGCGGCACGACCCGAGCGAAGCGCTCCTCGCCGTCCTCGAGGTTGATCGAGTTGATGATCGCCTTGCCCTGGCAGTACTTGAGGGCCTGCTCGATCACCGTCGCATCGGTCGAATCGACCATGATCGGCAGCTTGATCTTCCGCACAAGCCGGTCGTAGAATCGCCGTACGTCCTCGGCTTCGTCGCGGTCTGGGTCCTGCAAGCACACGTCGATGACATGGGCGCCGCCCCGGACCTGGCGACGCGCGATCTCGGCTGCCTCGTCGTACTTGCCACGCTCGATGAGCCGTCGAAACTTGCGGCTGCCGAGGACATTCGTCCTCTCGCCGACGAAGTACGGCCGTCCGTCGTCCTCCACCGTCAGCAGATCGAGGCCGGATACCTGCGTGCGCGCGTAGTCCGCGGCTTCGCGAGGCGCGTACGCGGCCGCGACCTCCGCGAACGCGCGGACGTGGGCAGGGGTTGTCCCGCAGCACCCACCGATGGCGTTCAGCCAGCCGTTCTCCGCGAATCGCGCGAGAACCCGTGCCATCGCCTTGGGTGACTCGCTGTAGTCGCCGTTTTCGTCGGGCAGCCCAGCGTTCGGCACGCACGTCACCCGCGTCTTGGCCATTCCAGCCAGCGCGCGGATGTGGTCCGTCATGAACGTGGGGCCCGTCGAGCAATTCAGCCCGATGCTGAAGAGCGGCAGATGCTCGACGGCCGCAGCCAACGCCTCCACGGTTTGACCCGCCAGCGTCGCGCCCATCAGCTCAATCGTGCCGGACAGCATCACGGGCGTGTCGCTCTCCGCGTCGTCGAGCGCGGCCCGGATCCCCGTGATTGCCGCCTTCGCGTTGAGCGTGTCCTGCGCGGTTTCCAGGAGCAACAGGTCCACCCCGCCTCGTAGAAGCGCCAACGCCTGTTCGTAGTAGACGTCGCGCGCCTCTTCCCACGTGATGCCGCCCGTCACTGATATAGACTTCGTCCCTGGCCCCATCGATCCGATCACGAGGCGTGGCCGACTCGCAGTGGATGCCGCGTCCGCCGCCGCGCGGGCGACCTCAGCCGCGGCGAGGTTGACGGCCGCGACCTCGCCCTCCAGCCCATATTCGGCGAGCACCGTTGCCGACGCCCCGAACGTGTTCGTCTCGACGATGTCCGCGCCGGCATCCAGGTGCTCCGCGTGGATGTCCGCGATCACGCCCGGCCGCGTGACGGAGACGTAGTCTTCGCACCCCTCGAACTGCGCGCCGCCGTAGTCCTCCGCAGACAGCCGCCGCTGTTGGATGCTCGTGCCCATCGCGCCGTCCAGCACGACGATGCGCTCGCGGAAAAGCCGTTCGATATCGGGCGTCGTCAGTCGGGGCAAGGCAGCGTCCCTTCGCGTTCCCGGATGTAGTCGACCAGTGCGTAGGCCATCTCGTACCGGCGCAGCATCGGCATGATGTATATATGTCGGAATCCGGCGTCCAGCGCCATGTCGACGTACTCGCGCGCGATGTCCACGCCCTCGGCCTCTGGATCGTCGGCCGTGTGGATGCGCCGACGGACCTCCGTGGGGATCTCGAAGCCCGGCACTTCGTTGTGCAGGAAGTCCGCGTTGCGCCCGCTGATGAGCGGCACGATGCCGACGAAGACGGCAACGTCCATCTCCCGCGTCTTCTCGCGCAACTCGCCCGTCCGCGCCAGATCCTCCGGCGGCTGGGTCATGGCGTAGGTTGCGCCGAGGGCGACCTTCTTCTCCAGCCGCCGAATCTCGCCATCCATGCGCGCGCGATTCGGGTTCAGGGCGCATCCGATCGTAAACGATGTCGGCCGCCCGATGGACTCGCCGCCCATGTTCTCGCCCCGGTTCATGCGAGACAGCATGTCGATCAGGCCGAAAGAGTTCGTGTCGAAGACAGCTGTGCCTTCCCGGCCCCCGAGGGATATGGGGTCGCCGGTAACCGCGAGCACGTGGCTGATGCCCAGGACATAGCCGCCCATCAGTTCCGACTGCTGACCGATGAGGTTCCTATCGCGGCAGGTGCAGTGGCAGATGGCCGTGAGCCCCG
>NYZG01000183.1 GCA_002687025.1 Candidatus Poribacteria bacterium | reverse complement strand
GCCATGTCCCGCTCAGAGTAGCGCATCCCCCATATATGCACGTACGCCGGTCGAAGCTCCTCGCAATAGGCGAGGTCGCGGAGGAACTCGGCGGTCCGCTTGAGTCGGTCGCGCCAAAGGTCGGTGGCGCCGGTGAAGTACGCGCCGGTGGCGACGATCTGGTTCACCAACGCTTCCTCGACGGTGTCCCTCGCGTCTGCGAGCAGGACGGTCGCCATCTCGCCGATTTCACAGAGGCGCGCGTAGTCGCCCTTCCACCAATACACGTCGGCGAGCCAGTAGCACAGGCGTATCATTTCGCCCTCTTCGACGCCGATGCGCTCTCCTATGTCGATCGCCGCGCGGAGGTGTTCGGCGGCGGCATCGCCGTGGCCGGCCCCGTGGTGGATTCTCCCCAGCGCCTCTTGCACACGGGCCCTGTGGCGATCGTTCGCAGGAGACTCCGGCAGGTGTTCGAGGGTCTGCAAGGCCTTGTGGTAGCAGTCGATGGCCTCATCGCTCAGGTATGCTCCGCGCGCTTTCGCTCCGGCGCTCATGAGGTGTTCGACGGCCCGTTCACCATGTTCCGTCTGCGTGTAGTGGTACGCCAGCGTCTCGGCCTGCTCGGCCGCGGCGTCCGGGTACAGTTCCGCGATCGCCTCGGCGATGGCCCCGTGAAGTTCCTGTCTGCGACGACTCAGGATGGCGCCGTACACGACCTGCTGCGTATACACGTGGCGGAAGGCGTACTGTACGTCCCAGCTCCCGTATTCGCGCGTCACGAAGGCGCCGTCCTCGAGCTCTTGTAGCGCTACCGCAAGGTCGATGTGCGGAGGCGTGACGGCTTCCAGGACGCGTCGCGCAAACGAGCGGCCGATGACCGCGGCCGTCTGCAGCAGGCGACGCGCGTCCGGGCTCAGGCGATCCAGGCGGCTGAGCGTGATGCGTTCGATGCTGTCCGGCACGGCGATGTGGTCGAGGCTGTCCGCCACCGCCCAGCCCGCGCCGTCCCGGACGATGGACTCCGATTCGACGAGGGCGCGCAACGCCTCCTCGATGTAGAACGGATTGCCCCGCGCGCGGTCCACCACGGTCTCGCGGACCGCGGCCGGCGTCGACTCGACGCCCAGGAGCGACGCGACGAGGTCCGCGCCATCCTCAGGCGTCAGCTCGCGGACGGCCACGTGGACATGTCTGCCGGGGCATTTCCGCGCTGCGATTTCGGGTAGCCGCTCGCAGCCGTGGCCGTGGTTCGGGCGGTACACGCATACCAGAGCGAGCGGATGGCTTGGGGCTCGCTCGCCAAGGTGCGCGATGAGGTCGAGCGAAGCGCTGTCCGCCCAGTGCAGATCGTCCAATTCGAGCACGAGCGGCCGCCAGGTTGTCAGAGCTATCAGCATGTCCGCGATGGCGGCGAACGTACGGTGTCGGATTTGCGCGCCGTCGGCAAACGCCAGGTGGTCGTCCTCCTGCCCGTCCAAATCGATGGCGAGGGCCCTGGCGATGAGGCTGACGCACTCGGATGCGCGCTCCTCGGACAGTTGGCCGTTGGCGACGAGGCCGTCTATGCAGTCCTTGACGCGACCCCAACGGACCGATGGCGCGTCGCTGTCGCTGATACCGCAGTAGCCCGCGAGGACGTCCGCGAACGGGCCGTAGTGCGTGGGTATGGAGCGATCGTGACACCGACCCCGCAGCCACGTGAACGCCTCCGAATCTATCCCTGCGCGGGCTTCGGCAATCAGGCGGGACTTCCCAACGCCGGCCTCGCCCACCACCGTGACCACGCGGCCCACGCCCCTGGCGGCCCCGTTGATGGCCGCCGTCAGGCGGGCGAGTTCGTCCCCGCGTCCCACGAGTTTCGTCTGGAGGCCGTCGGCGATGGAATCCCGTGCGGTGGCGGTCTGCGTGAGTGACACCGCGCGGTGGGCGGGCACCGCGCCGTCGACCCCCTTGGCAGCCACCAGGACGGCCTCGAACTCCGCCACGTGTCGCGCGCGCTTGTAGGTGGCCTCGCCGACGATGACCTGTCCCGGCCGGGCCGCGGCCTGCAGCCGCGCGGCGACGTTCGGGATCGCGCCGATCGCGAGGCGGTCGTGGCGTCCCCCGGCGCCGACCTCACCGATGACTACGCGCCCGGTGTCGACGCCCACACGCACCTCGGCGTGGACGGTTTCGTCGCTCTCGGCGCCCGTCCCCAGGCTTTCCACCTCGGCGGCAATCGTCAGCCCTGTGCGGACGGCTCGCGCCTCGTCGTCCTCGTGTGCGGTGGGGTAGCCGAAGTAGGCGAGGATGCCGTCGCCGAGGTACTGCGCCACGTGCCCGTCGTGCCGCTGGATGATGGTGACGACGACGCGCTGGTACTCGCGGATGACTTCGCGCAGTTCCTCGGGGTCGAGTTCGCGCGACAGACGCGTGGACTCCACGAGATCGCAGAAGAGGACCGTGAGCAAGCGTCTTTCGGCGTCATCCACCTGCGCGGGCGGCTCGGGCGCGGGGGCAGCGTCTTCCTGTCGAGCGCCGCAATGCATGCAGAACTTCGCCGTGGGCGGCAGCGGCTCCTGGCACGCCACGCCCGCACGCACGAGCCCCTCGCCGCATTCCAGGCAGAAGCGCGCTTCGGGTGGGTTATCGTGCGAGCAATCGGAGCACTGCATTCTCGGCGGTCATCCGGGCGCGAAGGTGGTCCGGGCAAGCTACTGCGGCGCCATGCATGACGCTGCAACAGTAGACCACCCCGGGCGCGGCGCCAACCTCGCGCACGACCTCGTCGAGGAGCCGCTTGCCGACGCCGGCGCTGGCGGCCCCCGACATCAGGCGGGCCGCCCCGGAAACCGTCGGCGAAGGGGGGCGAGAGTCCACTACTTCATGACGACCATCCGGCGGAGCGTGTGGTAGTCGCCCGCGATGAGCTCATAGATGTAGACTCCGCTCGCGACCGCCTCGCCAGCCGCGTTCCTGCCGTCCCAGTAGGCCGCGTCGCCGCGCGTCGTGTATTCGCCCACGGAGCGTGCGCCCAGCTCCAGCGTGCGCACGAGGCCGCCGTCGACGCCGTAGACGCGGATCGTCACGTCTGCGGATTCGGCAAGTTCGAATGGAATCCACGTCTCCGGGTTGAACGGGTTCGGGTAGTTCGCCATGAGGCGGTTGCGGTACGGCTCGATGCGGAACGGGAACGCGAAGTCCGTCTCGATCAGCGACCGGTTGAGTCGCAGATGAGACGCGCGGATCGCGCTTTCTCTCGCGTGCGGGATGTCGCGTGTCGCTTCGAACGCGACTTCGATAAGCGCGTCGGATGCCTCTATGGGCCGTGCGGAGGCGAACGCGAGGGCGATGCGTCCGTCACCCTCGCTCTGCGTGAGGAGCGGGCGTCGCGCCGCAACGCGCGCGTCGAGACGTCTCAGCGCGGCATCCACCGGCCTCAGCAGCGACGGGTCGAAGTCCAGGACCAGTTCGCCTGCGTGCAGGTCAGCCATGGCAGATGCGTCGAGTATCACCGTGACCCGCGCGCCGGGGCGCTCGGACAGGGCCAGACCTCGCAGGTCGTAGGCCACGACGCCCGGCGCGGCCGAGGGAGCCGACGGCGCGCCACCCTCCGCCACGAACAGGTCGATGATCCCAACGCGCTTCCTCAGGATGTCCGTGGCGTCCATCGACGTGACGCCGTCCACCGTGTCTACATCAGCCACTTGGACGGCTTCGTCGCGCGTCAGGGGTAGTGGCGCCCACACCGGCGCCGAGGTTTCGATGGGCAGGAGGTCTGGCTCACCGACGAGTCCACTCGACACGTAACGAAGTACCCATGATGCGTCGAACGCGGCGATGGCGCCGTTGCCCGTCGCATCGCCGTACATGATGCTCAGGACGGTGAACAGCCCATCGACGCCCGTTGCGGACGGGGATCCCTCGTTCAGCTGCAGGGCGCCGAGCTCTATAGGGGTCGATGTGCCGGCGACAGCGGAAGCGGACACGTCGAAGCTGATTTCGAGAAGCACGCCTTCTGCGTCCAGAGCCGGTTCCGCGGGAGCCGCGTCTCCCGCGAGCGACACCGACAGCCTGCCGGGGCTCGCGATGTTCTGCTGTAGCGACCAATCGGCCGGCACGATGACTCCTGGTGACGCGGCGGCTAGACCTCCGCCATCGCTCGTGGGAGTTAGCACGCTCTCGTCGTAGAGGAGGTCGAGGTCCACGGCAGTGACGCGGTCGTTCTGCACATCCGCTGTGACGTCGTATATCAGGACGGGAACGGTGATGGTGGTCGCGGGCGCCCCCTGCTGGCTGACGACGCGCACGTAGTCCGGCGGCAGGATGCCCACTGTGAACGACGCACTGTCCCGAGACGCCGGCACGGCGCCCGCGTCGACTAGATCGCCATCGACAAGCGCGACGTGCACGGTGTGCGACGCGCCGTCGACGAGGCCGCCTATCGCAGCGAGGGCGCCCGCAGCGACGTCGTTCGCATCTTGTGGCACGACTCCGGTTGCCGGGAACGGCGTGTCGAGCATCCACGCCCACGTTCCCGCCGAGTGTCCCGCAATGTCGACGGCAAGGCCGGTCGCGGTCGTGCCGGGCGGCAGCGCCTGCCCGTCCGTTGGCGCGGTGATTGCCACAGCGGTCGGAGATACGGTCCCCGTGCCAATAGCCGTGATGACGGTCGATCCGCTGCCCGCGTTGTGCGTGATCGTGATGTTTGCCGTCTGTGCGCCCTCGACGGTGGGCGTGAACGTCACTGTCACGGTCTCGTCGGACCCCGGCGCGAGGTCGAAGGGTAGGGGCTGCGCGTCCGGAGCGACGGTGAAGACGGCGTTGTCGGACGTGATGTCGGAGACGGAGAGAGCGAGCTCACCGGAGCTCGTGATGGTGAAAGAAGCGGTCGCGGAACTGCCCACGGCCACTGAACCCAGATCCAGGTCGGGAGGCGCTACCGATATGTTCGGCGCGGGCTCAACGAGGAGGAACGGCGACCAGGCAGGCCCCTCGTCTTTGGTGGCGCCCCCGACGAGCGGAATGGCGTCCGAGCCATCGGTCGCGTTCATCGTGTACACGTCGATAGCGCCCGTATCGCCGCTGAACGGCCAACGGCTGTACGCGATGCGCGTGCCGTCTGGAGACCAGCTCCCGTGCCAGCACAACGCGTCGTCGGAGCTCGTCAGGTTAGTCAATCCGGCCCCGTCGGCCTGCACTCTATAGATGTCGCGGGCGGAGCTCGTGATGGTCGAAAACGCGATCCACTGACCATCAGGAGACCACTCGGGGCCCGAATCCTGGATTCCGGTGTCCACGAGCAACGCCGCGTCACTGCCGTCCGCATTGCCGACCCATATGTCGTCGTCCGACACCCACGCGATCCTCGTCCCATCGCGGGACCACGCGATGCCGCGATCAGTGGCAGGCCCCCCGATCAGCGTGATGAGACCCGTGCCATCGGCGCGAACCACGTATATGTCCGAGCCGTCGGAGAAGGCAATGAGGCCACCGTATGGCGACCATGCGGCCCCCTCGGCGCCGGGGGTATCCACAAGCAGGCGCCGCCCTCCGCCATCGGCGTCCATCACCCATATCTGCCACACCCCGTCCTTGTCCGACTCGAAGGCGATCTGCGAGCCTTCTGGAGACCACGAGGCGGCCCGGTCGTTGGCCGAGTCCTGTGTTAGGTTCGTTTCCCCGGTGCCATCGTAGTTGATGGCGTATATCTCCTGATTGCCATCGCGTTCGCTGATATATGCCACCCTAGTATCCAGGAGGTCACCCGACGGTGGCAGGGACGGCTGCAGGAACGCGCCGAATCCGGTCAGACCGAGAGTCGTCGGGGCGCCGACCCCGTCATGCGTCAGCGTAAGCGCGCCGGGATGCCAACCTACCGTGTCCGGTGAGAATGTGATCGTAACCACCTGAACCAGACCCGGGTCGATGGCGAAGGACGTTGGGCCGGCCGAATACCGCGGGTTGTCCGACGTGATGTCCTCCACGGTAACGGTGCTCCCCGCAGTGTTCTCCACGGTGAACTGCGCTGTGCTGGCTTGACCGATCTCAACGACCCCCAGATCGAGAGAGACCGGGCTGACCACTATCGCGTCCGTCTGCGCGCTGGCGAGAACCACCCAGACTGCCATGACCAGCGCCGCCGTTCTCAGATTTATGTGTGTCATGTATCGCATTATCCTTTCCTTTCGGTGCAGCGAATGCTGATCCACGGTCGCCTGGACACTGCTGACCCCTACTCCATCGCCAGCAGACCGGCCCCGGGATCGTGTAGACGGAGTCGATATACGCGGTCCACACCCTCCCGATTCGACACGTACACGATAGTCGTACCGTCCGCCGACCAACGCGGCTCGGAGTCCGTCCCGGGCGAGTATGTCAGGCGCGTCACCGCGCCCGTCGCTGTTTCAAGCGCGTAGAGCTCGCTGCCGCCATCGCGGAGCGAACTGAAGCAGATGAAACGCCCCCCTGGCGACCACACCGGGTCGCGGTCATGGTCCGCGTGGCTTGTGATGTTCCGCGCGTCGGAGCCATCGACGTTCATCAGATAGACCTCGTCGTTGCCATCTCGATTCGTCGTAAACGCGATCTGCCGCCCGTCGGGGGACCACGTCGGCGTCACATCTGACGCGAGACCCGGCGTCAACTGCCGCGCGTCCATGCCGTCCGGCGTGACCGTCCAGATGGACGATGACCCCTGCGGTCGGGACGCGTACGCGATTCGCGACCCGTCCGGCGACCACGCGGGCCACTCCTCGTTGGCGTCGCCGGCCGTCAGACCGCGCACGTCCGAGCCGTCCGCTGCCATCGTGAAGAGGTCCCAACTGCCGTGGCGGTGCGATGCGAACACGACGCGCCGGCCGTCGGGCGACCACGCAGGATGCTTGTCGGGAATCTCGTTGCGCGTCAGGAGCCGCAGCCCGTTCGAGGGCTCGTACGTCGCGATCTCCATGTCCCGCGCCTGTTGCGCCTGGACCAGCAGCACGCCGGGGTCCGTCGGGGATACACTCGGCCGCCCAAGGCTGAGAAGCGACGCGAGCCCTGGGCGCG
>NYZG01000182.1 GCA_002687025.1 Candidatus Poribacteria bacterium | reverse complement strand
GCATGGCGTATCCATCCTTTCAGGATTGGTGGTGTTCAGGTCCACCAAGGATACGCCGCCTGCTTCATCCTCCCCATACACAACTTCCGACCATATCTCAGTGATGGGAGCCGTCATAGCTATAGGTGAGGTACTGCCCGTCCGGGCTGAACTGCATTCCATGTGGGACTTCCCACGGGGAGTTCCCAGGCTGGAAAGCAGCCGCCTCTTGCCACGTCTGCGTCTCCCATACGCGAACGGTAGCTGGTCCCTCGGGTATCTGGGCCTCCCGTGCCGGCGCCGCGAGGAGCAGCAGCGGCCCTCCTGCGGACGCGAGGAGTGAACCATCGGCGCTGAAGGCTAGCTCAAGCACAGGCTGCTGGTGTCCGGGGAGCTCGACCAGGAGTTGCTGCGTCACGACGTCCCACACTCGCACGCTGTGCGTCCGGCTGAGATCGAAAGACACTTCGCCAGAAGCGAACATCCGCCCGTCTGGACTGAGGGCCGAGCCAGCGTAGGCGTTCTCGACGTTCTCAATGGCTCCCTCCAGGCTGAGCGTCTCCAGATCCCAGAGCAGGAGATCGCCGCCACCAACGGAAGCCACGCGGTCGGTACCCGTCACGAACGCCATCGCACGTATCCTATCGCGATGACCAAACGTCAGCAGGCGTTCCCGCAGGTTCGTTTCCAGGTACCAGCGCACAACCGTGCGGTCGCCGTTACCGGTAATGAGAGAACGCCCATCTGGCGCAAACGTGAGGGTTTGGACGCCGCCGTCTCGGACCCAGAAAGAGACACGGAGGCCCCCGTCGCGTAGTCCCACACGACTAACTCCCCAAGACGGTCGCCGCAAGCCATCGACGAGCCATCTGGTGCGAAAGCAACTGCCTGCACGGGCGCTCTGTGTTCGGACAGGAGCCCAATCTGCTGGCGCGCTTCGACATCCCACACTCGCACCTGACCAGAGCCCTCGCCAGATGCAAGCAGCCGTCCTCCAGGGCTGAAAGCTAGGGAAAAGGCACGGCTGGCGAGTCCATCCAGTGTGCCAACCGCGGATCCCGAACTCGGGTCGTATAGGCTGATCGTGTTGGGCAGGACACCACTTGCTGCTAAGCAACGGCCATCCGGGCTCATCGAAAGCGGAGCAGCGCCACTCAGGCGACGGAGCACAGTGCCCGTAGCGACATCCCACATACAGATGCCCTCAGCGTCGGAGAGACCCGCCGCAGCAACGGTTGTGCCGTCTGGCGTCGCTACAACGGCATGTGCCTGGTCCTGGAGCCCAACGAACTGTCGGCGCTCCTGCATCGAGGGCACGTCCCACAAGCGCACAACGCCGTCTGCACCTGCAGACAGCAGACGCCCGCCCGGCGTAAAGGTCAGCGCTCGTACAAGGCCTGTGGCGCCGTGGGAGCGCGCCACGGCATGGGAATCATGCGCATCGCGGAGCCAGATGCCGGAGTTCTCACCTACTGCGATCAGGGAGCCGTCGGGAGAGTAGGACACCGCCTGTACATTGCCTGTCCCGAGACGGGCTGTCGGCGGAGACGTACGAAGCTGTCCCCACGCACCAGGCACGATCAGCCACACTAGGCAAACAGCGCACGCCAGAGATATAACCGAGACGGCACAACGCACATTCAGCCTGACCATCATCATGGCCCCTTATCCGTGGTGACTGAGGCAGTCTGGCAAGACCAGAAGGCCGCGGGGAGCACGCCGCCAATCCCGCCTCTACTGGCCAGGTGCACAATAGCCTCACAGATACACCTCGGCAATGAGCTGGCGGACAGAGCCGTCGGCGCACGCAGTGGCGACGGGGAGACGTCGTCAGTCGTCCGATAGCGGCCTTGCCGCCGTGCGTGCCGGAGAGACTCCGAGAGGGCGTTCCGATAGGCGCTTCTATATGGCCACATCCCGCTTTGCAGCCGGCTTGTCGCCGTGTGAGATGAGGCAACATAGGACAACGCTATCGGAAGTCCCGTCGGCTTTCGCGTTCCGAGAATCGCTATTGTGTCGCACGTCGGGGCCGAGAGTCCGACCTGTGGCACAGAACTCGGCGCGGCGACCGGGGCGCCGATGGCGCCATGAGTCCTCATCCTGATCATCGGCGACGATCGGCCCGATTCTGGCAAAGGGCCGCCGCCATGCAAAGACGACCACGGCTGCCTGTGGCGTGCCCACAGAGGCTATGCCCACCGTCGCGTCACGGAACTCCGCGCCGTCGCATTCGGTTTGATCCGACCGCACCCCTCCAGGCTACCGTGCCCCATGCAGCGTGCTGTGCGACCTCACGCGCGGCCGCCTAGGGAGGACGGAAATCGTGTCGAACGCGCTCAGTCTCGGTAGCCTCTTCGTCGAACTGCAACTGCACACGCAGACCTTCACGGACACCCTCGACCGCTCGAAGACCGCGGCCGAGAGCGCGTTCCGCGACATACAAGGCGCAGCCGACGGCCTCGACCTCGACGGAGCGTTCGGGACGCTGTCGGAAGCGGCGTTGGCGCAGCGGCTCGCGGGCATGGACGGGTCGTCCGTGACGGACGCGATGGACCGCTTCGGACGCGACGTGCGCCGCCGCATGATCGAGCCGGTCAAGGAGGTGCAGGACAGCATCGACCCCGGCGTAGGCGCGGCGCTCCGGGGCCTCGGCGACTCCCTTGACCACGGCGCGGTCGGGGCGGCGCTCGAGACGAGCTTCCGCGGCCTGTTCTCCGACACGCTCGCGCCGACCCTCGATCCGCTTTCCGAAGCCATACGGCACGCCCCGGTCGACAGCATGGAGGACATGGTCGCCGAGTTGCGACGCGACGGCGGCCCGGTGTTCGCCATGCGGGAGACGTTCGGGACGGACATCCCCGGCGACCTGGCACGCGTCGGAGGCGCATTCGATACGTTGCGGCGGCCCGCGCGACGCGACCTTGTCGAGAACGACGACAGCGTGGTCGCGTCGGCCCTCAATGTTGGCGCGGCGCTGGACGACATCGCGACCGCGGGAGGCGCAGAGGCGCTGACGAAGCCGACGCTGTTCGATGATCTGCGCGTCAACGCGATGGACGTCTCCCGCTGGCTGCGAGACCCCGAGTCGGGCCTGTTGGGTTCGATGAGGCACGTCGTCGGCAGGGACGCCCCGGAGATATTCGGCGACTTCTTCGCGGACACGCTCGTGGCGGGTGAGAGTTTTGGCGACGCGTGGAACGCCGCGGGCGGGGCCACCGACAGATTCAAGCAGGCGTGGCGCGGCGCCGTGAGCGACTCGTTCGCGAACTTCCTCGACGGCTTCTTCGAGCCCGTCAGCGCGCGCCTCGGGCAACTGGGGAGCAGCATTGGGTCGTTGGGCGGAAGCGTCGGATCGAACGCGGGCGGGTCCACGCTTCCGCCGACTTCTGGTGGGACGCCGCCTTTGCCTCCCGCGGCGGCGCTGCCGGGAGGAGCCGTGCTCGGCCTGGCGGCGTGGTTCGCGTTGGCGGGAGTCGCCCTGGCGCACGAGGGCAACGACTGGCGCGCGTCCGGCAAGACGCTTACGTGGCAGTCGCTTCCGCAGGATGTCCAGCGTCGGTTCAGCCCGACGGGCGAGCAAATATCGGCAGCGTCGGCGCGGACGATGCGCGTGTTGGTGCTCGCGCATAAGCGGTCTTCGTGGCGGTACGCGCTGAGCGTCTCGTTCGCCGCGGGAGCGACACGCAACGGCGATCTGACGGCGCACGTCGAGACGGCGCGGCGTATCTTCCATGAGGGCTCCGCGCACCAGGTCCAGCCGACGGACATCGCTCTCCGGCTGATGCAGGAGAACCAGCTCAGCGCGTCGGACATCGGCCTGCCCGCGTTCTGGCGTGATGTAGCGAACGGGGCGTTGCGGGTTCTTCAGACAAGCGACGGCGTGCTCCAGACCATCACGAACGCCGAGGCGTTGGCGCGGGAGACGTTCTCGGACATCACTCAAGACGAACTCGACCTCTATCGGCAGGTGTTCGCGCAGTCGGGGCCGAACGCCGCCGCGCAGTCCGTTGTGGCCACGCGGCGCAATGCGGCCGCCGGCGCGGGAGTCGACACGAAGTCGGTCGACGGCGCGCTCCCGCCGGGCGTGCGGTCCATCGCCCAGGCGCTTGCCAACGCGACGGCAGTGAACGTGCAGGAGACGCTGCTCGAATCGCGAACCGGCGGCGTCGGCCTGATCCCCGAGTCGGACGAGATCCCGTGGTCGGCCGTCGCGGCCGTCGCGCGGCAACTCGTCGAGGCGTCGGGGACGCATGGCTTCAGCCTGGCGGACATTCCGATCAGCACGTCCGAAGGCGACGTGCGCTTCGGCGAGATCTTCAATCTGTCCGGGCTGTCCTCGGGTCAACTCGGCACGAACAACGTCAACCTGTTCAAGATCGACGCGGGGACGATCATCGCGTCCGAAGGCGCGTATCGGGAGCTGGCTCAGCGCATCGTGGAGATCGCGAACCAGGAGGGGTTGGCGCTGCGGCAAGTGTAGGGAGTCGGGCATCTCCGACGCCGACCTTTCAGGTCTCCAGGCCTCCGCCAGGAGACCTTTCTCGTGCTCGGACCTTGTCCGGCCGTTGGGCAGCCGCCGCGTGCCGGGCTGCGTATTTGCCGCGCCTGGGCCGCAACCATGTTGACTCCCGTGCGTAGTCGTACCCAATGGCATGCCGATTGCGCCGGGCAGGAGCGCCCTGAATAGCACTTGATACTTGGTATCAATACCCGCTCCCGCGCGAGGCGACCCCACGGAGAGCGAACATGACCGACCGGCCCGACCTTCAGTACGGCCCCCGGCACGATCCCATGCGATACGTACAGGAGGAGGAAACGCTCCAGGCCGCCCTGGCGCGGAAGCTCCTCGGACTCTCACCACGGGCGTCGGACGCGTCGACGATCGCCGACGAGGTGTCCGACACGCTGGCCAAACAGGAGCCCGACGGCGCCTTCGGCGAGACCACCGGCGAGACGGCGAAGGCGGTCTGCCGCCTCTTCGAGCTCGGCTGCGCGCCCGACGCGCCCGAGGTCGCGCGCGGCCTCGACGCGCTGCTGAGGCAGCACCGCGCCGAAGACACACCCGAAGCCGACGACGGGGAGAACCTGAAGAACCCCATGGGCGCGCACGGGCGCGATGGATCCCTCGCCAACGAGGCCATCGACGCTCTCGTGATCGGAGGCCGGCACGCCGAGACTGCACTCCGAGCGTCGATCCGTCACATGGCAGACCATGCCGAGACATGGCTAAAGACGACGGGATGTCCCTGGGGCGTGAACTGGTACATGCAGACTCTATGGAACGCTCGTCACGTGGAGGATGTCGAGGACACGGTTGTCCTCGGTATGCGTTGGTTTGCGCGGCACATGGACGAGGCGGGGCTCGTGGGATACATGGACCCGTGGGGCCATGTGAAGACGGCGGGCGTTGTGGACCACCCGTTGGGCGAGAGGCAGGCGCGCCGCATGCTGCCGTTGGTCCTTCGCACGCAGCACGCCGACGGCGGGTGGGGCGACAACACGTTCGACGTGATTCGCATGCTGACGACGCACGGTCTCCTCGACGGCATGAAGGACCTTCCCCCGCTGCCGGACGACTGGGCCGTCGAGCGCTCCGTTCCCGCTCCGCCGGGAGACCTGCGGCACATGACGTGGGATGACGGGCTCATCTGGGCCCATGATGCGAAGGCGAATGAGGTCGTCGGCATGTCGCTTGACGACGGCGCGGTGACGCGCCGCATCCCGCTCCCTGTGGACAAGGTGTACGGGATCGCCTGGCACGATGGACTGCTCGCGGCATGCCAGGGCGGCCCGTGGGAACCCAACAAGAACCTGTTCCTGGTAGACCCGGCCACGGGCGCTGTGCGCCGAGAGGTCGCGCTGGACAAGGTGGACATGGCGATCGGGCTGGCGGAACTCGGCGGACGCCTGTGGATCGGCGACGGCTTCGCCTTCGGCGCCAAGCTCCTCGACCCGGCGCGCCCCGAGGAGATCACGCACGTGCAATGGCCGGGCACCTGCGCCGGCTACATGGCGTCCACGGGCGACACGGTGTGGCACACGGACAGCTTCGCGAAGGTCATGGTCGAGTGCGACCGCGTGGGCGAGCTCACCGACTGGGCGGAGGTCCCGTTCGGCGGAGCTGTCAAGGGCCTGGCGCACGACGGCGAGAATCTGTGGGCGCTCGACGGGTCCCAAGGACGGCTGTGCCAGATACGCCGCGCAGCATGACGACGGTTGGAGCAGCGACATGAGGACGGTGTTGGTGGCCCTCGGCATCGCGATTACGGCGCACTCGGCGCAGACGGTGGAGGACGGCTCCATGACATACGGCTTCCGATACGACCCGATGCGTTTCGTCGAAGAGAACGAGTCACTCCAGGCCGCGCGCGTGCGGGAGACCGTCTTCGACGCCCCTCGCGAAGGGGATCGCGACGTCATCGACGCGGCGATCGCGAAGGCGATGGAGAACCGCCGCGAGGACGGGACGTTCGCGGACACGTCCAAGGACACGGGCAGCGCGCTGCTGGAGCTTCTGCGCCTCGGGCACGGCGCGGACTCGCCCGCGATCCGTGACGGCCTCGCGGCGATGATGGACCAATACCTCGCGGGCAAGAACGCCGACGAGTGGTACGAGAAGGACGGCGCCCTGAACATCTACCCCCTGAACGCCCTCCTCCTGGGCGGCATGGAGGACGCGCCCGAGGCAGCGATGTCGCTACGGTGGCTGGCGGCTCATCCCGACTCGTGGGTGGGGCCCAACGCGGGCTGCCCGTGGACGCCGGAGGTGTTCGTGTATGCCGTGTGGGACGGTCGCGATGTCGAGGATGTGGACGACACGCTCGCGCACGCGCTGACCTGGATGCGCGACTCGATGAACGACGCCGGGCAGATCACCTACAAGGACCCGTGGGGCTTCGTCAGCGCCGCGGGTTATGTCGATCACCCGGTCGGTCGGGAGATCGTCGTGAAGCTGCTTCCGCTCATTCTGCGGGGCCAGCAGTCGGACGGCGGGTGGGGTCATCACAGCCTGTCCGTGTTCCGCGCGCTCGTGCGATACGATCTTCTGGACGCGCTCCGCGCGGGGCCGCCGCTGCCGCCGGACTGGCGCGTCACGGAGTCCGTCCCGTTGCCGGAGGGCTCCGCACAGGGCCTGGCGTGGGATGGAGAAGCGTTCTGGACCCGCGACCCCAAAGAGAACCGCGCGGTGCGCCTCGACGCCACCACGGGCGGGGTCCTGCGATCCGTGGCGTTGCGGGAGGAGGCGCACGGGCTTGCGTACAAGGACGGGAATCTCGTCGTCACAGCACGCGGGGAGACGAGCCACGTCGTCATTCTCGACGCCGACTCGGGCGGAATCCTGCAGGACATCCCGACGCCGCACGTCGACTGGATCGGCTCCGTGGCCGCGGTGAACGGCCATTTCCTCGTCGCGGACACGTTCAACGGCTGTGTCGCTGTCGTCGACCCCGACAAACCGGAGCAGAGGACGAGGCACGGACTGGCCGGAGGCGGCCCGGGTTACCTCGCCGCCACGGACGACGGCGTCTGGCACGCGGACTACTGGTCACCTCTCCTCATCAAGAGCGATCACGGCGGCGGGCTGCTGGAATGGGCCGGCAAGCCGTTCGGCGGGAACGTCGGCGGCATCGCCTGGGACGGCCAGCGGCTATGGGCCATCGACTCGGGTGAGCGGCGTATCTGTGCCATCGAGCGCATCGAGGCAAACTGACGACACGCGTGCGTCAGGGAAGCGACCTATGTTCCGCGCGGGACTACGTTGGGCGGCGACGCTCGCGCTGTGCGCGACGGCCGCCACGGCCACGGCAAGGGGCGAGACGATGGACACGACCGACCTACGCTACGGATTCCGCCACGACCCGATGAAGTTCGTCGAGGAGAGCGACACCTTACAGGCAGCCATCGTGCGGAAGTTCGTCTTCGACCGCGCGACCCCGCGCGACGAAGAACTGCTACAGGCCGAGATCGACAAGGTCCTAGAGCAGCAGCGCGAGGACGGGAGCTTCGGCGACACGACGGAGCAGACCGGCGCGCGGATCAACGAGCTCCACCGGTTCGGGTTCGACATGGACGCCCTTGAAGCACAGCGGGCCGCCGACGCTCTCCTCGCGCAGTACCGCGCGGGCAAGCAGAACGAGGAGTGGTACACGGGCGAAGGCTGCCTCAACGGCCGCGCGCTGCACGCGCTCCTCCGCACGGGACGTTACGACGCCCCCGAGACGCTGCTCTCGCTGAACTGGCTTGCGGAACCCCCGGAGAAGATGATCGGCGACTACATCGGTTGCCCGTGGACGCAGGAGATCATCGTGAACTGCGTCTGGGACGGCCGCGAAGTCGCGCCGATGGACGACTTCATCGACCGCACGTTCGCGTGGATGCGCGACTCGATGAGCGACGCAGGTCAGATCAGCTACAAGGACCCGTGGTCGTTCATCTTCGCCGCGGGATACACGGGCGCTCCCGCGGGCGAGGAGATCGTCCGCAAGCAACTGCCCATGATTCTGCGTGGCCAGCGACCCGACGGCGGGTGGCACTGGAACAGCCGATGGGTCTTCCTCGCGCTGAAGAACTACGGGCTGTTCGAGACGCTCCGGGAGCTGCCGCCGTTGCCGCCTGACTGGGAGCAGTCGCAGGCAGTCTCCCTCCCCGACGGCGACTACCGCGATCTCACCTGGGACGGCGAGCGTTTCTGGACGATCGACAGCGACGCCGGACGCCTGGTGTCCGTGTCGCCCGACGGGGCCGTGTCGCGCGCGGGATTCGACGCGCCGGAGAAGGCGCAGGGCGTCGCCGCGTGGGATAGTGGCCTGGCGGTCGTCGTCGCGGGCGAGCCGCCGCGGGTGGTGGTCTTCGACGCGATCACGGGCGAGGAGCGGCGCGCGGTGGACTTGAAGAAGCTGAGCTGGGCCGGCTCTGCGACGCGCGTCGGCGACGCGCTGTGGGTTGGCGACGACTTCTACGGCTGCGCGTTCGAGATCGACCTGGACGCCCCAGACGAGGCGAAGGGGCGCGGCGTCGCCGGCCCGAGCCCCGGCGGCCTCACGGCTGCCCGCGACGGCATCTGGCACGCCGACCGCATGGCGGAGCTGCTCATCAAGAGCGACGTGGATGGAAAGCTGCTGGCTTTCGCGGACCTGCCGTTTGGCGTGGAGACGCGTGGCATCGCCTGGGACGGCGACACGCTCTGGGCGGTCGACAACGACCAGGATCGCATCGTCGCCATTGCACCGAACACGCGCGCTGTCGGCGCCCTCGACGCGGCGGAGTCTCAGCGCGTCGACACATCGTCGGTCTCCCTGGCGGCAGATGGACTGCGCCAGGACGGCTTCGCGTTGGCGTTCGTCGAGGCGGCGCGACTGCTCGGGCGAGACGTCGACTACAGCACGGCTCGCGCGTTGTCGGGGAACGCTTTCTCGCATCGCCTCGGGTCGGAAGCGGCCTGTGCGGCCTGGTGGCACGCCGCCTCCCGTGACCACGGCATCCGCGACGCCGCCGAAGCGCTTGGCCTGCGCGTACGCCAAATCGCGGACGAGGGATTCACCGGCGACCCCGACGATGCGGCGGGGATGG